>JAIOII010001424.1 GCA_019912685.1 Kofleriaceae bacterium | reverse complement strand
CAACCTGCTCCATGCCCCGTTGAGCGCGCTCGCCGGGTAGGCCGCGCCCCATCAGCTCAGCGGGCGGCAGCCCGCAACCAACCACCTGAACGGCGCAGGGGCGGCCGCCAGGCCGCCCGCCCCCATTCGCTCACACCCTCTGAGGCCCTCTTCCTGAGGCCCGATGCCTGAGGCCTTCCTTGCGTAACGGGCTCCTCGGCTCCCCGAGCGCCTTTCATGGCGTTTTCATTTCGCCGCTCCCGGCGTATCGTCCGGCCGGATGCCCTACGAGACCATTTCCGTCGAGCACGAGGGGCCGCTGGCCGTCGTCACCATCCGGCGCGAGCAGGCGCTCAATGCCTTGAGCTCGCGCGTCATCGCCGAGCTCACCGAGGCGACTGCCGACCTCGACCTGGCCGAAGACGTCGGCGTGATCGTGGTCACCGGCGCCGGGGTGAAAGCGTTCGTCGCCGGCGCCGATATCTCGGAGATGAAGGCGCTCGGGCCGGCGGAGGCGCAGGCGTTCTCGGAGATGGGCGGCAACCTCGGCCACGCGATCGAGCACTCGCACAAGCCGTGGATCGCGGCGGTCAACGGCTTCGCGCTCGGCGGCGGCTGCGAGCTCGCGCTCGCGTGTGACTTCATCTACGCCGCCGACAACGCGCGGTTCGGCCAGCCCGAGGTGAAGCTCGGCGTCATCCCGGGGTTCGGCGGCACGCAGCGCCTGGCGCGCCGGGTCGGCGTGGCCAAGGCCAAGGAGCTGTGCTTCACCGGGGACATGGTGAACGCCGCCGAGGCCAAGGCGATCGGCCTCGTCGACGCCGTCTTCCCGGCGGCCGAGCTGATGCCGAAGGTGAAGGAGCTGGCGGCGCGCATCGTCGCCAACGGCCCGCTCGCGGTCGCCGCGTGCAAGCGCCTCATCCACCAGGGCCAGTCGATGCCGCTCGAGGCTGCCCTCGTGATGGAGCAGCAGGCCTTCGGCCTCCTCTTCGCCTCGCAGGACCAGACGGAGGGCATGGCCGCCTTCCTCGAGAAGCGTCCCGCCAAGTTCACCGGCCGCTAGCCCCCTCCCGACGCGAGACCACCATGCAGTTCACGCTCACCGAAGAACAGCTCGCCGTCCAGAAGACCGCCCGTGACTTCGCGCAAGGCGAGGTGCTGCCCAAGGCCGCCGAGATCGACCGCGAGCACCGCCACCCTGCGGAGCTCGTCGCGCGCATGGCCGAGCTCGGGTTCCTCGGCATCGCCATCCCCGAGCCGTGGGGCGGCTCGGGGATGGACCACGTGAGCTACATCCTCGCCATGGAGGAGATCAGCCGGGCATGCGCGTCGACGGGCGTGATCATGAGCGTCAACAACTCGCTCGTGTGCGATCCGATCAACCGCTTCGGCACCGACGCGCAGAAGCAGCGGTGGCTCGTGCCGCTCGCGTCGGGCAAGAAGCTCGGCTGCTTCGCGCTCAGCGAGCCCGAGGCCGGCTCCGACTCGGCCGCGCAGCGCACGACCGCGGTGAAGGACGGCGACGCGTGGGTGCTGTCCGGGGTGAAGAACTGGATCACCAACGGTCCGGTCGCCGACGTGGCGGTGCTCTTCGCGATGACCGACCGGTCGCTCGGCAACAAGGGCATCACCGCGTTCATCGTGCCGATGGACACGAAGGGCGTGCGCTGCGGGCCGCCCGACGACAAGCTCGGCATCCGCGGCTCGAAGTCGTGCCAGATCTTCCTCGACGACGTGCGCCTGCCGGCGGATCACCTCCTCGGCGAGGCGGGCAGCGGCTTCAAGGTGGCGATGTCGACGCTCGACGGCGGGCGGATCGGCATCGCGGCGCAGGCGGTCGGCATCGCGCGCGCCGCGCTCGAGGACGCGCTCGCCTACGCGCAGACGCGGAAGACGTTCGGCAAGCCGATCGCGCAGCACCAGGCGATCCAGTTCAAGCTCGCCGACATGGCGACGGAGATCGAGGCGGCGCGCCTGCTCACGCTGCGCGCGGCTTGGCTGAAGGATCACAAGCAGCCGTTCAACAAGGAAGCGGCGATGGCCAAGTTGTTCGCCTCCGACGTCGCCAACAAGGCGGCGCGCGAGGCGATCCAGATCTTCGGCGGCAACGGCTACGTGACCGAGTTCCCGGTCGAGCGCCACTTCCGCGACGCCAAGATCACCGAGATCTACGAGGGCACCAGCGAGATCCAGCGGCTGGTGATCGCGAACGCTCTGTCCAGGGGGCAGTGACCACCCGTCACGAGGAGGACGACCATGCGGACCCTGCTAACGGTAACGGCACTCTCGAGCGCGCTCGCCCTGGCGGCGGCCTGCGGCGGCAAGAAGGCGTCGACCACGCCCGACGAGGCCGCTGGCGCCGGCGGGCGCGACTACCGGGGCGACCCGGACGAGGATCCGTGCCAGGGCGGCATGTGCCCGCCGGAGACGCTCGACGCGATCCAGCGCGCGCTCGACAGCAAGCGGCGGGCCGCGGCGCGCTGTCTCTCCGACGCCGTGAACGAGGGCAAGGCGTCGAAGGACGCGCGCGGCCACGTCGCGCTCGCCTTCAAGATCACGCCGGCGGGCAAGGCCCAGGACATCCAGGTCGTGCAGTCCAGCATCAAGAACCCCGATGTCGAGCAGTGCGTGATCGCCGAGGTCCAGCAGATCGTGTTCGAGAAGGTCCCCACGACCCTCGACTGGGCCTACACCTACGCCTTCGAGTCGATGTGACATGAAGCAGCTGACGTACCTCGTGCTCGCGGCGGCCGCCGCGTGTGGCGGAAAGCAGAAGCCCCAGCCGATCGTCGCGACCCCGCCCGTCGAGGACAACGGCGCGCGCGACGGCGCGTCGTCCGATGAGGAAGCGGACGACGACGTCGAGATCATCTCGACGCAGGGCAAGATCGATCCCGACGCGGTGACGCGCGCGATCGAGCCGCACGCCTCCGCGATCGAGGCCTGCTACGTCCAGAACGTCGGCAAGCGCCGGTGGCTGGGCGGCGGCGTCGAGCTGCGCTGGGACGTCGCCGCCGACGGCGCGCTCGCGCAGGTGCGCCTCGTGCGCAGCGACCTCGGCGCGTGGACGGTCGAGAAGTGCGTGCTCGATATCGCGCGCCAGCTCAGCTTCGGCAAGCCCCGGGGCGGCAAGGCGCACGTCTCGGCGCCGCTCTCGTTCTCGCACGGCTCGGGCGCCGTCCCCTGGGACGAGGATCAGGCGGTGCGCGCGGTCGGCGGCCGGTTCAAGGAGCTCGCCGAGTGCGCGAAGACGGCGGAGACCGCCGATCCGACCAACGTGACGGTGACGCTCTACGTCGGCACGCGCGGCAAGGTGCAGTCCGTCGGGTTCGCCTCGCCGGGCGGGTTCGACGACGCCTGGGCCGACTGCGCGGCCGGACGCGCCATGGCGTGGGCGCTGACCGATCCCCGCGGCAAGGTCGCCAAGCTCTCGTTCGTGTACAACCCGGCCGAGACCCCCGAGGACGAAGCCGAGGACGAGGAGCAATAGTGGATCTGACCCTGACCGAGGAGCAGCGCGCCGTCCAGAAGACCGCGCGCGACTTCGCGGAGCGGCGCCTGGTGCCGGCGGCGCACGCCCGCGACAAGGAGGGCACGTTCCCCGCCGCCGAGCTGCGCGAGCTGGGCGCGCTCGGCCTCCTCGGCGTCGCCGTCCCGGAGGAGCTCGGCGGCGCCGGCGCGGGCACGGTCGCGTACGCGCTCGCGATGCAGGAGCTCGCGCGCGGCGACGCGTCGGTCGCGGTGGCGGTGTCGGTGACCAACATGGTCGGGGAGCTGATCTCCCGCGTCGGCGACGAGGCGCAGCAGCGGCGCTTCGTGCCGGGGCTGACGTCGGGGCAGGCGGTGTGCGGTGCCTTCGCGCTGTCGGAGCCGCAGGCCGGCTCGGACCCCGCGGGGCTCACCACGCGCGCGGAGAAGACGGCGACCGGCTGGCGGCTCTCGGGCACGAAGCAGTGGATCACGAGCGGTGACCGCGCCGGCGTGCTCGTCGTGTGGGCGATGACCGACCTCGCCGCCGGCCACAAGGGCATCACCGCGTTCCTCGTCGAGGGAGGCGCGAAGGGCCTGCAGGTCGGCCGGCTCGAGGACAAGATGGGCCTCCACGGCTCGTCGACGGCGCAGCTCGTGCTCGACGGCGTCGGCGGCGGCTTCCGCCTGGCGATGATGGCGCTCGACGGCGGCCGCATCGGCATCGCGAGCCAGGCGATCGGCATCGCCCGCGGCGCGCTCGAGGCCGCGATCCGCTATGCCGGCGAGCGCGTGCAGTTCGGTCAGCCGATCATGAAGCACCAGGCGATCGGCAACATGCTCGCCGACGCGGCGACGTGGCTCGACGCCGCGACGCTCATGACCTTGCGCGCGGCGTCGCTCAAGGAGCGCGGCGCGCCGTTCAGCGACGCGGCGGCGATGGCCAAGCTGTTCTCGACGGAGAAGGCCGGTCTGGTCTGCGACATCGCGCTCCAGGTGCACGGCGGGTACGGCTACACCACCGACTTCCCCGTCGAGCGCGCGTGCCGCGATGTCCGCGTCACCCGCATCTACGAGGGCACGAGCGAGATCCAGCGCATCGTGATCGCGCGCAGCCTGCTCGCCCGAGGTCTGGATCGAGGTTCCCGATGACCGACGCCACCACCACCACTGCTGCTCCGCAACGCAAGCTCCGCATCCTCGTCGCCAAGCCCGGCCTCGACGGCCACGATCGCGGCGCCAAGGTCGTCGCCCGCGCGCTCGCCGACGCCGGCTACGAGGTCGTCTACACCGGCCTCCACCAGACGCCGGAGATGATCGCGGCCGCGGCCGTGCAGGAGTCGGTCGACGCCGTCGGGCTGTCGATCATGTCGGGCGCGCACATGACGCTCTTCCCGGCGGTGATCGACGCGCTCAAGGCGCGTGGCGTCGCCGACATGGTCGTGTTCGGCGGCGGCATCGTGCCCAAGGACGACCTCGCCAAGCTGGCCGACCTCGGCGTCGCCCGGGTGTTCACGCCCGGCACGAGCACGCAGGACATCGTCGGCTGGATCGAGGAGTACGTGCGCCCGCGGGCCGAGGCCGGATGAGCTGCCTCCGGGTCGGAGCGCTCGCGCTCGCGCTGGCGCTCGCGGCGTGCGGCGAGCAGCCCAGGCCG
>JAIOII010001423.1 GCA_019912685.1 Kofleriaceae bacterium | reverse complement strand
CGCTGTTCGCGGCGGGCGTCCTCGCCTGCCCGGCCGGCCAGGCCTGCACCGCCGGCACCTGCCAGTAGCCGACCGCCGCGCTCAGGCGGGCTTCACCGCGCCCATGCGAGCCGCCTCCGCGAGGAGGGCGGCCATGCGGGCGTTCATCTTCGCCTCCTCGGCGTCGGTGCCGTGGTCGTAGCCGAGGAGGTGGCAGAGGCCGTGGGACGCCAGGAAGCGGACCTCCGTGAAGAGGCCGTGGGGCCCCCGCTTCTTCGCCTGGCGGCGCGCCGTCTCGACCGAGATGACGACGTCGCCGAGCACGGTCGCGTCGGTGGCCCCCGGCGGGCCCTCGCGCTGCGCGAACGCCAGGACGTCCGTGGGCTTGTCCTTGCCGCGGTAGTCGCGGTTGAGGGCGTGGATGACGGCGTCGGTCGTGAGGCGGAAGGCGGCGTCCAGCGGCCGGCCCTCGGCCAGGCTCGCGGCCCGCACCATGCGCGCGAGCTGGCGGCGCAGCTGCGCCAGGAGCTCGGGCGACAGGGCGCGGGCCTCGGGGTCGACGTGCAGGCTCATGCTCGCCGCCCTACTTGTGCACGAGCTCGAACACCTTGGCGTCGATGAAGACGCGGAAGAGCTCGGCGTCGAGGAGGCCCTTCTTCACGTCGAACGACAGGATGTCGAGCGCCTTCTCGGCCGGCATCGCCTTCTTGTAGGGACGATCCTTCGCGGTGAGCGCGTCGTAGATGTCGCTGATCGTCATCATGCGGGCCGGCACCGGGATCGCGTCGCCCTTGCGCCCGCCGGGGTAGCCGGTGCCGTCGAGCTTCTCGTGGTGTGCGCCGGCGATCTCGGGGACGTCGCGGAACGTGCGCCCCCAGGGGATCTCCTTCAGGAAGTTGTACGTGTGCACGACATGGCTCTCGATCTCGAAGCGCTCCTCCTTCGTGAGCGAGCCGCGCATGATCTGGAGCGCCGTCGCCTCCTCGGCCGTGAGGTAAGGACGCGGGGTGCCGTCGGGATCGACGAACAGCCGGCCGGCGATGTCGGCGATCCGGTCGAACCCGCCCTGCTCGAGCACCGTCGGCTCGTTCGCCGACAGGATCCACCGCATCATCTCCTCGAGCTCGGCGAGCCGCTGGACCGCGCGCTCGTCGATCGTCGCGAGCTCGTGGAGGTGGCCGGCCTGCAGGCACTCGATCTTGCGGCTCAGGTCCTCGACCTGGACGCCGCGCCGGATGAGCTGGAAGCGCTGCAGGATCTGGTCGCGCTGGTGCTCGTAGAGCTTCTTCGCCTTCACCAGGACGTGCTCGCGCACGCCGACCTTGCCGAAGTCGTGGAGGAGCGCCGCGTACTCGATCTGCTTGAGATCGTCGGCGCGGAACTGGAGCTCGGCGTACGGCCCGGTGTCGACGCGGTGGATCGCCTGGGCGAGGCCGGTCGTGAGCTGGGCGACGCGCTCGGAGTGACCGGACGTCGTCGGGTCGCGCGACTCGATCGCGGTCACCGACGCGCGCACGAAGCCGTCGAACAGCGTCCGCACCTCGTCGTAGAGCTGCGCGTTCTCGAGCGCGATGCCGGCCTGCGACGCGAGCGACGCCGCGTACGCGACCGACGGCGCGTCGAACGGGACCACGCTCGTCGTGAAGTCCTCGGGGGAGTCGAGGCTGGCGACGCCGCGCGCCCGCTTGTTGATGAGCTGGATGACGCCGATCACCTGCTTGCGCGCCGAGATCATCGGCACGGTCAGCATCGACCGCGTCTGGTAGCGGTACTTGTCGTCGAAGCTGCGGTCGTGGACGAAGCCCCAGGGGTTGTTGCCGAGGCCGGGCGCGTCGAGGCGGTAGAGGTCGGCGATGTTGATGACGTCCGAGGTGATGACGCACGTGCCGACGATCGAGCTCCCCGACACCGCCATGGTGAAGCCCTTGGAGTCGATCTGGCGCGAGTCGTTCTGGCTCACCATGAAGCGGAGCTGCATCGCGCTGTCGTCGCCCTGGACGATGTAGACCGAGCCGGCGTCGGCGCCGGTGACGTCGCGGGCCCGGCGCAGGATGATCTCGAGGAGCGAGTCGATGTCGCGCTGCTGGGAGAGCGCGCGACCGGTGTCGATGAGCAGCTCGTTCTCGTAGTGCGCCTGGGCGAGCGCCATCTCGAGCCCGGCGGCGACCTGGCGCAGGGCCGAGTGCTCGGCGCGGGCGCGGATCGCGAGCAAGAGGCGCTCCGCCGACGACGGCACGCCGAGCGCCGCGACGTCGCCCTCGTCGGCGAGCGCGTGCGCGGCGCCGGCCTGGAACTCCTCGTCGGAGCCGACGAGCATCATCGCGTAGTTGCCGCTCCGGGCGCGCGTGAGGTGCGGGGCGACGCGCGCCGGGTCGCGCCACAGCGCCGGCCACGCGAGGACGAGGAGCACCGGCGAGCTCGCGCGCTCGAACGGCCCCGCCGTCTCGAGCTCGAGCCAGCCGTCCCCCTGACGCCGCACGGACCACGCCGTGAACCGCGGATCGCCCTCGATCACGCGCACGACGTCGGCCTGCGACGTCAACAGAAGCCGTCCTCCCACCCCGTCATTGTAACAGCACTTTCGGGCTATTCCGGCCTGGCGTCCGGGCCCTCGGGCGGGACCGGCGGCTCGGCACGGACGGCTTCACGCGCCTCGAACCGGGCCCGGTCGCGCGCGTCGTACGCGCGCACGATCTCGGCGACGAGCGGGTGCCGCACGACGTCCGAATCCGTGAAGCGCGCCACCCCGATGCCGCGGATGCCCTCGAGCAGCTCGAGCGCATCGCGCAGGCCCGAGCGCTGACCGCGCGGCAGGTCCGTCTGCGACGGATCGCCGGTGATCACCGCCTTCGAGCCGAAGCCGAGACGCGTGAGGAACATCTTCATCTGCTCGGCGGTCGTGTTCTGCGCCTCGTCGAGGATGACGAACGCGTCGTTGAGCGTGCGGCCGCGCATGAACGCCAGCGGCGCGACCTCGATGATGTCGTCGGCCATGAGCCGCTGCACCTTCTCGGGGTCGAGCATGTCGTGGAGCGCGTCGTAGAGCGGGCGCAGGTACGGGTTGACCTTCTCCTCGAGGGTGCCGGGGAGGAAGCCGAGCCGCTCGCCGGCCTCGACGGCGGGGCGCGTGAGCACGATGCGGCGGATGCCCTTGTCGAGCAGCGCGCGCACCGCGAGCGCCATCGCCAGGTACGTCTTGCCGGTGCCGGCGGGGCCGACGCCGAAGCAGATGTCGTTGCCGCGGACGAGGTCGATGTACTGCTTCTGCGCGAGGCCCTTGGCCGCGATCGGTCGGCCGCCGCGGGGCACGAGCACGGTGTCGCCGAAGATCGGCGCGAGCTCGGCGGTCGAGTCGGCCGCGAGCACCTTGACCGCGCGCACGACGTCGTCGGAGCCGAGGTGCTTGCCCTTGCGCGCGAAGCCGTAGAGCTGCTCGAGCGCCGAGCGCACGACGGCGGTCGCGGCATCGTCGCCTTCGATCGTGATCTCGTTGCCGCGCAGGTGCAGCTGGGCGCCTGCGGTGCGCTCGATCAGCTTGAGCCGGGTGTTGTTCGTGCCGCAGAGGGCCTGGAGGGCCTCGGGGTCGTCGAACGCGAGCTTGTCCTTGCGGATGATCGTCTTGGTCACGAGCTTGTGCACGCCAGTGCTGGTTCCTGGCCCGCGCGAGCGAAGTGGACCGGCTCGCCGGGCTGAGCGTCTTAGCATAGCTTAGGGCCGATGACTGCCCTCGCCTCCCTTCCCGGTTCTTCGTTCACGCGCCTCGTCGAGGTGATGGCCCGCCTCCTCGCCCCCGACGGCTGCCCCTGGGATCGCGAGCAGACGCTCGAGACCCTGCGCCCGTTCCTCGTCGAGGAGACCTACGAGGTGCTCGACGCGCTCGAGCGCGGCGACGTCGCCGGGCACATGGAGGAGCTGGGAGACCTGCTCATGCAGGTGGTCTTCCACGCGGCGCTGCGCCAGGTGGAGGGCGCGTTCACGATCGACGACGTCGTCACGTCGATCGTCGACAAGCTGGTGCGCCGCCACCCGCACGTGTTCGGCCCGCCCGGGGCGTCGGACGCGAAGACGTCGGGCGAGGTGCTGACGCAGTGGGAGGAGATCAAGGCGGCGGAGAAGGCCGCCGCCAGGGCGGCCGCCGCGGGCGAAGGTCCGGTGCGAACGCTCGCCGGCGTGCCGCGCGGGCTGCCGGCGCTCGCGCGCGCGCAGAAGCTGGGCAGCAAGGCGGGGCGCGTCGGCTTCGACTGGGGCGGATGGCAGGGCTCGCTCGCCAAGGTGCGCGAGGAGGTGACCGAGGTCGAGGAGCTGGCACGGGCTGGCCAGGTTGCGACCCCGAGTACGCACCACGAGATCGGCGACCTGCTCTTTGCGGTCGTGAACCTGGCTCGAAAGCTCGAGGTCGACGCCGAGGCCGCGCTCGCCGACGCGTCGACGCGCTTCGCACGCCGGTTCGAGTTCATCGAGGACCGGCTGCGGGAGCGCGGCAGGACGCCGTCGGAGTCGAACCTCGACGAGATGGACGCGCTCTGGAACGACGCGAAGGCCGCCGGTATCGGCGTGACCCAGCGAACGCCGGGGCCGACCGATCGATGAGCCGCGACGTGTCGCGGCGCTGCAAGAAACCTGACGTTTTTTTGTGCACGCCCGGTCGAAGTCGCGTCATCACACGTGTTCTGGCCCGGTGACGACCGTGTAACGCGCAAGTTGTCCACAAGTGGACAGGGAAACCGCGGCCCGCCCCCCAGGCGCGCGGTGGCGGGCCGGCCCCTCCCAGGCCACGGGCCCGGCTCGGGGTTGACACGCTCCCGTAGCCTCGATACATACCCTTCCCCCCAAGCCAGGTTCCCGAGGAGATACGTCCGTGGCCAACAATCCTTCGGCCGAAAAGGCCAACCGCCAGTCGATCAAGCGCCGCGCGCGCAACAAGGCGGCGATGAGCGCACTTCGCACCGCGGTGAAGAAGGCGCGCGTCGCCATCGACGGCAAGGCCGCCAACGCCGCCGAGCTGCGCAAGGCCGCGATCTCGACGATCGACAAGGCCGTCAGCCGCGGCGTGCTCAAGAAGCAGACCGCCTCGCGCTACGTCTCGCGCCTCGCGTCCCGCAGCGCGCAGGCCTGAGAGAGAACGTCAGCGTGACTCGGCCGCCGCGATGAAGCTCGCGGCGAGCCGCTCGAGGACGATGCGCTCGCCGAGCTGACGGCCGAGCGTCTTCTGGACCTGGCCGCTCGCGGCGACGTCGGTCGCGAGCCCGGTCGTGGCCGGCTCGGGGAAGCCCTTGAGCGCCCAGTCCGCCGTGGCGATGAGCTCGACCGCGCGCGCGAGCGCCGCCGGCGAGTAGCGCCGCGCCTGCGGGAGCAGCTTGTCGACGACGAACGGCGGCACGCCGATGCGCGACGGGAGCTCGCCCTTGCCGAGGCCCTCGGCCCGCGCGACGTGCACGAGCGCGAGCTGGCGCACGTGGCGCGCGAGCAAGGCGAGGACGCCGATCGCGCTCTGGCGCTGATCGGCGAGCGACGCGACGGCGGCGAGCGCGCGCGGCAGATCGGCGGCGCCGATCGCGTCGGTCAGCTCGAAGACCGTGCGCTCGCGCGTGTCGGCGACGAGATCGTCGACGTCGTCGGCCGTGACCGCGTGGTCGCCGGCGTAGAGCGCGAGCTGGTCGATGCAGAGCGCGAGGCGCGAGAGATCGGAGCCGACCGCGTCGGCGAGGCGGGAGACCGCGGCCGGCGCGAGCTTCACGCCGCGGGTCTGCGCCTCCGCGCGGATCCACGGCTCCGGGTTGCGCGGCGCATCGAGGACGTGGAGCCAGCCCTTCTTGCCCGCGGCGGCGTAGATCTTCATCCGCTTGTCGAGCTTGGAGGTGATGGCGAAGAGCACGGTCGAGGGCGACGGCGCGTCGAAGTACGCGGCGAGGGCGGTGAGCTCGTCGGCCGGCGTCGCCGCCAGGTCGCGCACGAGCACCATCCGGTGCGCGCCCATCATCGGGAGCGTCTGGCACGTCGTGATCACGCGCGTCGCCGTGGTCTTGCCCTCGATGACGTCGTAGTTCCACGCGCGCATCGACGCGGGCACGGCGGCCTCGCGCACGGTCGCGAGCATCCGGTCGACGAGCACCGGATGGTCCGACGACACGATGTACACGGGATCGAGCTCGGTCACGGCGGCTGCAACCTAGCATCCACCCGCCGTATGATGGTCGCGCTGTGGCCACGCTCTTCATCGCCGATCGTGCCCTGGTCGCGGGAGTCGCCCGCGGCGAGACCGCCGTGCTCGAGGCCGGCGGCGCCATCGCCGCCGTCGGCGATCCCCACGAGGTCGCGGCGCTCCCGGAGGCCGCCGACGCCGCCGTCGTGCGCTGGCGCCGGAAGGCGATGGTCCCGGGCACGGTCAACGCGCACAACCACAGCTTCCAGTCGCTCCTGCGCGGGATCGGCGACGACCTGCCCTTCCTCGTCTGGCGCGACCGCGCGCTCTACCGCTACTCGCCGCGCCTCGACGCCGACGGCATGGCCACCGCCGCCCTGTTCGCGTTCGGTGAGATGCTGCTCCACGGCGTCACCACGGTCTGCGACTTCTACTACATCAACGCCGGCGGCAACGAGCACGCGACCGCGACGATCGAGGCGGCGCGCCGGCTCGGCATCCGCGTCGTGCTCGCGCGCTGCTTCTACGACTGGGAGGGCGCGCCCGCGGCGTACCGCGAGACCGTGCCGCAGGCGGTCGCCAACTTCCAGGCGCTCTTCGCGCGCCATCACGACCGCGAGCGCCGCCTGGTCAGCGTGCAGCCGGCGCCGCACAGCCAGCACGGCGCGACCCCGGCGATGATCGAGGCCGGCGCCGGCTGCGCCCGCGACGCGGGCGTGCCCTGGCACATCCACCTCGCCGAGGAGAAGTACCAGGTCGACCAGTCGCTCGAGCGGTTCGGCGCGCGCCCGCTGCACGCCGTGGCCGGGCTCGACGTCGACGTGGCGACGATGAACGTCGTGCACGCGTGCTGGTTCGACGAGGGCGAGCGCGCGCTCCTCGCCGAGCGCGGGGGACGGCTCGCGTACTGCCCGGGCTCCAACATGTTCCTCGGCGACGGCATCACCGACGTCGTCGATCTGGTCGCGCGCGGCGTGCCGATCGGGCTCGGCACCGACGGCGGCTGCTCCAACAACCGGGTGAGCGTCTTCGACGAGATGCGGACGTGCGCGCTGCTCCAGAAGGTGGCGCGCACCGACGGCCAGGCGATCACCGCCGAGGCGGCGTGGACCATGGGCACGACCGGCGGCGGGCGCCTCCTCGATCTCCCCGTCGGGGACCTGGCGCCGGGGCTGCGCTGCGACCTCGTCGCCGTCGATCTCGACGACCCGTCCCTCTGGCCGGAGCAGGCCCTGGCCAAGAACCTGGTGTACGCCCTGTCGTCTCGCGCCGTCACCGATGTCGTGGTAGATGGAGACGTGGTCGTCGCCGATCGGCGGTTGACGCGCGTACCCCACGACGAGATCCAAGAACGTGTCCGCCTCCTCACGAGCGACTGGCGCCGCGACGAAGAGCCGGGAGGCTGAGCTGGACGAGCCCACAGCCGACGCCGGTGGGCGCGTCGCGGTCGACCTCGCGCACACCCGGGGCTCGCACCTGCGCTGGACGCTCATCGGCGGCGCCCTCGGCGTCGCGTGCGTGCTGATGCTCGGCACGCTCGGCAAGGGCCTCGGCGTCGTGCTCCTGGTCCTGGCGGCGTGGGCGGCGTTCAAGCTGTTCCTGACCTACCGCCATCCGCCGGGGACGATCGTCATCGACGGCGACGACGTCGCGCTGCCGCGCGGCCTGTGCCTGGGCGAGCCGTCGCGGCACAAGCGCGGCGACGTGACCGCCGCGTACTTCCTGCGGCGCTCGGTGCCGTGGACGCGGGCGGCGCCGGTGCTCGTCGTCGAGGCCGGCGGCAAGGCGTACGCGTACCCGCGCGACTGGTTCGCCAGCGAGTCGGATCAGCGGCGCGTGCTCGACGCGCTGGTGGCCTCGTAGCCGTGTCGGTCCGGCGGCCGGTCGTGGCGGTCGTCGTGCTCGCGCTCCTCGGCGCGGCGGCGTCGGCGGCGGCCGAGGTCATCACGGTCACGCCGGCGCAGCTCGATCTCGACGGCGCGTGGTCGGGTCCCGCCGTCCCGGAGGAGCCGTCCCCCGGCGAGGCGTGGGTCGTGCGCCGGAACGGCGAGGCCGTCCTGACCGTGACCCGGGCGCAGGCCGGCAACACGGCGGCGTGGCGCTCGAAGACGCGCGAGGCCTACATCGACGGGGTCGAGGCCGCGATCCTGCGGGGCGCCGAGAAGCTCTCGTCGAAGCGGAGCAAGATCGGGCGCGACAACGTGCCCGTGCTCGACATCGTCATGCGCCGCAAGTCGCCGAGCGGTCGGATGGAGATGGTCGCGGTGCGCGTGCTCCTCTTCCGCACCGTGACCGTCGGCGCGGCCGCGGGCGCACCGGATTCGCGCAGCGGCAAGAAGCTCGTCGAGGGCGCGGTGACGAAGCTGGTCCCGCTCAGAATGTGACGGGGAGGTCGAGCGTGTTGTTCGAGTAGTCGGACTCCTCGAACGCCATCGTCGGGTTGATGCGCACGCGGAGCGTGTAGGCGCCGGGCGTGACGTCGGTGATGTCGACCCACTGGCACGGGAGGAAGTTGGCGTACGTGTCCGCCCAGCCGGCGCCGATGCCCTGGTTCTCGCACGTGTAGTACGGGCCCGGCGCATCGGGCGTGATGCGCAGCGTGTCGAGGAGGCAGAAGGCCTGCTTGTGGCCGCTGACGACGACGCCGTCGCCGTCGACGATCTCGTAGTCGGCGTAGCCGCTGAAGTGGTAGTGGCCGTGGCACGTCGAGTACTCGAAGAGCGGGTTCAGCTCGGGCGGGCCGAAGTAGAGGTCGCCGGTGCCCATGTTGGCGGTGACGGTCGCGAAGCGGAGGAGCCGGCGGGAGCCGGGCGCGCCGATGCAGCCCTCCATCAGCTCGCACGCGTTGGCGTCGAAGTTGACGTCCTGCACCCGGATCGTGTCGGTCATGAGGCTCTCGACGAGCACCATGTCGGGGAGCGCGGGCCGGCCGTCGCTCGGCGCGTCGGTGCGCGCGTCGGTGGGCGCGTCGAGCTCCGGGGCGTCGACCGGCGGCGCGTCGAGGAAGACGGGCGGGATGACCTCGTCGGGGCCGCCCCCGCAGGCGGCCGCCAGCACCGCGACGCCGACGAGTGAACGCGCCATCGGCCGAGCTTACGTCCGGTCGAAGCGCGCGACCAGCTCGACGTGCGCGGTCTGCGGCATGAGGTCGAGGGCCTGCGCCCAGCGCGGCGCGAAGCCGGAGGCCACGAGGTGCTCCGCGTCACGCGCGAAGGTCGCCGGGTCGCACGAGACGTAGACGACGCGCGCCGGCCCGAAGGCGGCGAGCTCGCCGACGACGTCGCGCGCGCCGGTGCGCGGCGGATCGAGCAGCACGGCGTCGAAGCGGTCGCCGCGGCCGACGAGGTCACGCGTCACCGCGGCCGCGCCGCCGACCAGGAACCTCGCCGCGCCACTTCCCCGTTCGTCCTGAGCGACCCCGAGCGAAGCGAGGGGGAGTCGAAGGACGGGCGGCGGATGGGAGTCGCTCGCGGTGACCTGGGCGCCGGCGGCGAGGAGGTCGCGCGTGAAGTTGCCGCTGCCGGCGTAGAGCTCGAGGACGCGCTCGCCGGATCGCGGGGAGACGGCCTCGCGGACGAGGGCGCGGAGCGCGTCGTTGCCGGCGCGCGAGGCCTGAGCGAACGTGTCGCCGCGGGCGGGGAGGCCGGGCTCGAGCTCGATCGTCGAGGCAC
>JAIOII010001422.1 GCA_019912685.1 Kofleriaceae bacterium | reverse complement strand
ACGGCGCGCTCGCCGGCGCCACCCAGGCCTCCGTCGTCGCCACGATCGACGCGCTCATCCGCGAGCGCCGCCTCGTCCGCCGCGGCCAGAAGTACCCGACCGTCGCCCTGCCCGGCCAGGCGGTCCCGCGCGCCCCGCGGGCGCCGTCATCGCGCGACGCGCGTCCCGACCGTCGCGCGCGCACCTCTGGCCCGCGCAGCGACCTCGCGCGCGACCTCGATCGCTACCGCAAGAAGAAGGCGCGCGAGCTGAAGTGGAAGGCGTACATGGTCTTCCAGCAGCGCGTCATCGCCGCGATCGACGCGCAGCGCCCGGCCACGAAGGACGCGCTCGCGCGGATCGCCGGCCTCGGCCCATCGAAGATCGACCGCTTCGGCGACGAGCTCCTCGCCATCGTGCGGCGCCACGCGCCCGCGCCCGCGCGTGAGCCGTCGCGCCAGCTCAGCCTGGCGGCGGCAGGATCCTGAAGACCAGCGCGTCCTTGTTGGTCAGCGCCGTCCCCACGCACGCCTTCAGATCCGCGAGCGCGCGGATCGCCGTCTCCGCGAGCATGCGACCGTCGTCGCGGCGGCGCGGCGCGTCGGGCTGCGAGCCGACGTACTTCACGAAGTCGTCGTACTTGTCGAGCAGCTTCTGCGGATCGAGCTCCTTGAGCATCGGCACGAAGTAGCCGGGGTTCACGACGACCCAGTCGCCCTTGCCGACCTCGAGCACGTTGCGGTCGGCGTACGGGGTCGACAGCTGATCGTGCGGGATGCTGCCGAGGAAGCCCTCGTCGTCGGCCTGGTGCTGGTGCGGGACCACCTCGACGAAGAACACGAACAGCTCGATGCCCTTGCGCAGGTTCGACAGGTCGTCCTCGTCGAGCGGCGGGAACGTCTCCGGCACGCCGACGTGCATCGCCGGCACCACCACGCGCTCGAGGATGTCGATCGCCAGCGGCGCGGTCGCGCGGCGCAGCGCCACGATCTGCGCGATCGCCTCGAACAGGCCGCGGTCGTTGGTCTGCTCGGCGACCGGCTTCTCCTGGTTCGCGCGCGACAGCGCCTCGATCACGCGCTGCACGATCTGCTGGTTCTGGGGGCCGAGGCGCGGGCCGGCCTCCTTGATCGCCTCGATCAGGGCCGACGTCGGCTCCTTCGACCACAGCCGCCCGAGGTTGGCGAAGTCCATCGACATCCACTGCCCGAGCGGCACGGTGTGCAGCCGCAGGTAGTGCTGCGAGAGGAAGCGATCGAGCGACTGGCCCTTGTCGCGCTCGGCCTGCTCGGTGTGGCTCTCCCGGATCTTCTCGATCTCGGTCACCATGCGGCGCATCGCGCCCGAGCCCATGCGCAGGAGCTGCTCCGCGAACATGAACGGCGCGACCTCGAGGAACACCTTGGAGAAGCCGATGCGCCACGTGTGCGGATCGTCGCCGAACAGGATCCAGTGGCCGCCGTGGCGCCGGCGCATGGTCTCGCCGATCCACGAGCCGAAGTTGAACCACGTCTCCCAGTGCTGCTCGTCCTTGAGATCGAGCTCTTCCTTGTCGCCGATCTGGCCGAACAGCCACGTGTCGAACGTGATGAGCTCGACCGGCACCGCCAGCGCGATCGCGCCGGCGTCACCCTCGACGTCGGCGATCGCACCGACCACGTCGCCGTCGGGATCGATCAGCTCCTCGAGCACGATGTCGGTCTGGCCGCGCACCTTCGACGAGAAGCGGTACGCGCCCTCGCGCAGGTCGGCCATCGCCTTCTCGAACCGCGCCTTCGCCGCCTCCTCGGCCGCCGCCAGCTGCTGCGCGCCCTCGGACTTCTTCTTCCGGGGCTCCTTCGGCTCGGGTGCCTCGCCAGGTTCGTTCTCTTCCGACACGTCCCGGCGAGAGTATACGAGCGCGATTTCCTGACAACCGGCCCGCGCGGCATTCTCGGGCGGTCAGCCCGCCGCGCGCGCCCGGCCCCAGATGTCGGCCAGACCCAGGGTTTCCGCCCACGCCGTCACGTACGCGAGATCGAGCCGGTCGCCGTGAGCCGCGAGGATGCCGCGGACGTCATCGAGCTGACGCGCCGAACCTCCGGCAAGCGCCCACTCGAGCTTGGCGATCACGACGTCCTCCGCGGTGGCGAGCTGAACCGGAACCCCGAGGATCGTCCCCGACTGCTTGCGCCGAAACTCCTCGACCGAGAACGGTCGCTGCTTGCGGATGACGAGGTCGACCTTCCAGCCGGTCGTCGAGTCGATCACGTTGAACATCGTGCGTCGCCGGAGGGCGTCGCGCGCGACGTCGGCGTCGACGTAGAACCGATCCATGTCGAGCGCGCCGAGGAACGCGTCCAGGGACGCGGCGGTCGGATCGATCACGACGTCCAGGTCATGTGTCGTGCGCGGGCGGCCGTAGACCGAGCTGGCGAACGAGCCCACGACCATGTAGGGCACCGCCGCCTGCTCGAGCGCCGCAACCAGCCAGCGGAGCGTCTCCGAACCGGTCACGGCGGAAGGAGCGGGGCCCCTCGCCACACGCGGAGGAAGACCTCGTCGCCGTGAAGCAGCCGAGCGAACGCGAGAAACACCTGGCGCTCATCGTACTCCGGGTGTCGCATCCGGATCCCATCGCGGGTGAGCTCGAAGGCGTCGTCGGACATCTGCAACACCAGCGCCATGCGCTGCTCCAGCGTCAAGCGCCGGTACGCCGCGAGCTGCGCCTCGTCGGCCTCGGGTGTGGTGTCCATCGCCACCATGAGCCGATCGTATCAGGTCGTCGCCGGCTCCCACAGCGGCTCGGGGCGGCCGTCCTTCATCGCCGCCCAGCGCCCGAACACGAACAGGGCGTCGCTCAGCCGGTTCAGGTACGTGACCGGGAGCTCGCCGAGATCCTCGGTCTCGCCGAGCGCGACGATCAGGCGCTCGCCGCGCCGGCAGACAGTGCGCGCCAGGTGGAACGCCGCCGAGGCGGCGCCGCCGCCGGGCAGGACGAAGCTCTTGAGCGCGGGCAGCGCGTCGTTGAGCGCGTCGATGTCCTGCTCGAGCTGCTCGACGTGGCGCGCCTCGACGCGCGGCAGCTTGGCGCGGCGCTCCGGGTCGGGCGTCGCCAGCTCGGCGCCGAGGTTGAACAGCTCGTTCTGGACGCGGTGGATGATCGGGATCAGGTGGTCGCCGGCCGCCGACGTCTCGAGCGCGGTGCGCACCAGCCCGAGCGTCGCGTTGATCTCGTCGACGGTGCCGTACGCCTCGATCCGCGGCGCCGCCTTGCTCACGCGGTCGCCGCCGATGAGCGACGTCTGCCCGCGATCACCACCCTTGGTGTAGACCTTGTCGATCCGCATCGCGCTGCTCCGGTCAGCTCCGCACGACCGGCAGGGTCGGCTTGCGCGGCGCCGGCACCGCGGCGACCGCCGACGGATCGGGCGTGACGACCTCGCCGCCGGGCAGCTCGAGCGTGAAGCCCGCGTCGAGGATCATCTGGTGATCCGCCGCGGGGGTCGCGCCGATCGTCGTCAGGTAGCCCTGCGTGAAGATCGAGTTCGCCGGCCAGAGCGCCATCACGCCGAGCGAGCGCAGGACGACCTCGCGGCCGCCGGCGACGCGCAGGTCGGTGCGCGGGTGCACGAAGCGGAACATGCACAGCGCGCGCAGCGCGTCGGTCGGCTCCACCTTGGGGCGGCCGGCGAGGGGCGTGCCCGGGCGCGGATCGAGGAAGTTGACCGGCACCGAGTCGACGTCGAGGTCGCGCAGCGACATCGCCAGGTCGAGCAGATCGTCCTGGTGCTCGCCGAGCCCGACGATGCCGCCGACGCACGTCTGCATCCCGGCGTCGCGCGCGAGGCGCACGGTCTCGACCCGGTCGCGCCACGTGTGCGTCGACACGATCTGGTCGTAGTAGCGCTCGCTGGTCTCGAGGTTGTGGTTGAAGCGATCGACGCCGGCCTCGCGCAGGCGGCGCGCCTTGGCCTCGGTGAGCAAGCCGAGCGACGCGCACAGCTCGATGCCGCTCTCCGCCTTGATGCGGCGGGCGGCCTCGCAGATCGTGTCGAGGTCGCGCTGCGATGGACCGCGCGTCGCCGTGACCATGCAATAGCGGCGCGCCTGGGCGGCGACGGCGCGGCGCGCGCCCTCGACCAGCTCGTCGGCCGACTTCATCGGCTCCTCGCCGCCGGGCGACCCGTGGCGCGACGACTGCGAGCAGAAGCCGCAGTCCTCGGGGCACGCGCCGGCCTTGGCGTTGTCGAGCACGTGCAGGAGCACGCGGTGGCCCCAGTGGTGGCGGCGCACCGCGTACGCCGCGTCGAGGAGCGCGAGCAGCTCGACGGCGGGCGCCTCGAGCACGGCGCGCGCGTCGTCGCGGCTGGTGGGCTCACCGGCGATCGCGCGCTCGGCGAGGGCGTGCCAGCGCGAAGAGGCAGAGGAGATCATCGCCGCGGACACTACACGGCGACGCGACGTCAGGCCAGCCCGGGCGGAGTCAGGGCGCCTGCTCGACGGGCGTCGCGACCTCGGCGGCGACCGAGAAGCTGCGGAGGATCTGATCCTGCTCGGCCCAGAGCCGGCCGGCGAGCGTGAGCGTCTCGCCGAGCGCCATGTCGGCGACGGGCAGCGGGACCTCGACGACGACGGCCGAGCCGGCCTCGACGAGGCGCTCGCCCAGCTCCAGCTCGAGCTCGAGCTGCGCGTTCTTGGCGTGCGAGCCGGCCGGCGCGAACGTGTACTGCAGGCGCTGGAGGCGCATCGGTCGCTTGGCGCGGTTCACGACCTCGACGTAGACGACCATGTCCTTGTCAGGGGTCGTCGCCTTCTCGACGGAGAGCACGTTGAGCTGCGCCTGGTGCGACGCTCCGCATCCGGCGGCGGCGAAGGTGGCAGCGAACGCGAACAGTAACGAAGCGACATGTAGGCGATTAAGCGACATCCGGCGAGACCCATCTATTGCGCGTTGCGTGCCGAAGCGCAAGAAAGCGGAACCTCGAATCTACACGCTGAGTTGCAATCGAACGTCCACAGTCGCCCGTGAACCGGCGGTCACGTGGCGCCGGAACGGACAACATTGCCCTCCGCTCCCGGGCGTCTCGACCACGCGTTGTCGTACCGTAGGTGATGTGAAGATCACCAAAGGAGTCCGGGTACGCATGAAGGTTCACCTCGCGGTGGCCGGCGGCGACACCCTGGAGAAGAGCGTCGTGGAGTACATCCACGGGGGCGGCACGATGCTCGCCGGCCTCGAGAAGGTCCTCGAAGGGCTCGAGAAGGGCGCCAAGCGCGAGGGCGTGCTGAAGGCGAAGGAGGCCTTCGGCAACCCGGCGATGCACCCGATCAAGAAGGTCCAGCGCTCGGAGTTCCCCAGGGACGCGAAGCTCGAGGTCGGCGAGAAGCTCGTCGCCAAGGGCGCCGACGGCCTGAACGTCATCATGCACGTCGTCAAGGTCTCCGGCGACGACGTCGAGACCCGCCTCGTCCACCCGCTCGCCGAGAAGGACATCCGCTACGAGGTCGAGATCCTCGCGGTCACCGACCCGAAGCCGCCGCCCCTTCCGGCCAAGGCGCTGAACCTCGAAGAGACCGAGAACTGAGCACGGGTCACTCGAGGAGCGGCCCGACGCTCAGGAGCTGCTCGTCGCGATGCGCCGTCGCGAACAGCGACGCGGGGAAACACGCCCCGATCGTGCACTTCGTGCTCCGCCGGCGCGCGAACTGCTGGAACAGCTCGCGCAGGCTGGTGTCGTCGGGGCTGCACGTCATGCACAGGAAGCGGGCGTCGAGGGTCGCCTTGCGCGCGAGGAGCTCCTCCAGGAGGCGCGGGCCGAGCTCGGCCAGGTCGTGATCGTCGGTGACGCCGAGCTGCCAGACGAAGGCCTCGGCGGGGCGGATCGGCGGGCGATAGCCGAGGGCGAAGCCGACCACGCGCCCGTCCTCCTCGGCGACGACGCCGGTGTCGGCGAAGTGGCTGCACAGGAGCACGTAGGCGTAGCAGCTGTCGCGATCGGCCCCGCGCTGGGGAGCGGCGCGCCAGATCGCCGCGGCGTCCTGCACGCGCGGCGGACGGAAGCTGAGCGGCATCCAATTAGTTTGACATCAAACTAATCTCACACAACCGCTTAGTTGAACTGCGTCGGGTACTGGACCTTGGTCTCGCCCGAGCCCGCGGGGAACCTCAGCGCCTTGAAGACGCCGACGAGGCAGTCCTCGATGCCCCTGTCGCCGATCGGCTCCTTCACGACCACGTTCTTGGTCGTGCCGTCGGCGCGGATGGTGAAGCGCGTGACGACCTTGCCCTTCCCCTTGCCCTTCTTGCCGCAGGCGAGGAGCTTGCCGCGCGCCGCGCCGAGGACCTGCTGCACGTCGGCGACGGCGAGCGCGCCGGCGATGCTGCCACCTTCGGGCGCCGTCGCAGGCGGAGTGCCGCCGCCACCGCCGCCGCCGGCGTCGCCCTTGCCCGCGAACGCGACCGCGAGCTGGTAAGTGACCGGTCCGCTCGCGTCGAGGGCGTCGATGCGGAGCGCCGTGACGGCCTTCTGCACGCACGTGTCGAGCTTCGCGCCGAGCGACGAGCTCACCGCGACGTCGGTGATCGTGCCGTCGGGGTGGATCTTCATCTTGATCGCGACGGGACCGGCCGCCGCCGGGGCCTGCGCCTGGCACGCCTTGATCGGGGCCGCGCGCGCGAGGAGCTGCGACTGGATCACGGACGAGAGATCGGGCGTCTCGCCCCCGGTGGTGATCGCGACCTCGCCGCTCCACGCACCGCCCGGGACGGTCCACACGGCGAGCACGCCGGCGGCGCAC
>JAIOII010001421.1 GCA_019912685.1 Kofleriaceae bacterium | reverse complement strand
CGGCCTCAGCGAAACCGGGGCGCCGGCCATCTGCGGCTCCGACGAGATCATCGTGCTCTCGACCTCGAGATCGCCGTCGGCGACCTGCATCGTCGGCTGCGAGATCATGCGCGGCGCCGGCCCTTTCGGCGCACGGAGGGGCGCCGTCGGCGCGCGCGGGCTCTCCTCGCGCGGCGCGCCGCCGCCCTGCGGCCCGAGGTCCGAGACCCGGAAGATGACGCTGTTCTCGTCGGAGATCTCGGAGCGGTTGGTGACGAACGTGTGGCGCGGGATCGACTGCGTCGACTGCAGCGGATCGCGCGGCGCCGGATCGGCCGCCGCCGGCGGCGCGACCACGCCGCCGGTCTCGCCGAGCGCGCGCCGGAGGTGCGCCGCGAGCTTGGTCGCGGTGAACACCGGCGAGTACGTGTGGAGGAAGCGCTCGAGGTCCGACGCCAGATCGCCCGCGCTCTGGTAGCGGTCCTCGGGCTTCTTGGCGAGCGCGTGCATGACGATGCGCTCGAGCTGCGGCGGCACGTCCTTGCGCAACGTGCGCACCGGCGCGATGTTGGCCCGCCGCACCATGTCGAGGAGCTTGTTGAGGTCCTCCTCGAGGTAGAGCATCTGGCCGGTCAGCATCTCGTAGAGCACGATGCCGGCGGAGAAGATGTCGGAGCGGTGGTCGAGGCGCTCGCCCCAGGCCTGCTCCGGGGACATGTAGTAGTACTTGCCCTTGATCACGCCGACCGCGGTCTGGCGCGCCTTCATCGTCGCCTTCGCGATGCCGAAGTCGACGAGCTTCACCTCGCCCGCGTTCGACACCAGCACGTTCTGCGGCGACACGTCGCGGTGGACGATGCCGAGGTTCTGGCCGGCGCCGTCGCGCTTGCGGTGCGCGTAGTCGAGGCCGGTCGACATCTCCTTGGCGACGTACGCGGCGACGTCGACGGGGAAGTCGACGTCGTGCTCGGAGCCGCGGCGCAGGATCTTGTAGAGGTCGGCGCCGTCGACGAACTCCATCGTGATGTAGTACGTGTCGCCGACGCGGCCGAGGTCGAACGTCTGCGCGATGTTCACGTGCTGGAGCTGCACCGCGATCTTCGCCTCGTCGATGAGCATCTCGATGAACTGCTCGTCCTGCGCGAAGTTCGGGTGGATCATCTTGAGCGCGCAGAACTTCTCGAAGCCGGCGATGCCCCGCGTCTTCGCGAGGTGGATCTCCGCCATGCCGCCGACCGCGATCTGCTTGACCAGCTGGTAGGGGCCGAACTGGCGCTCCGCCATGGGCCCTCCCCTCTACTGCCCGCCCGGTTCCACTTGGACCGACGTGTCCTCGTCGTCGTCGGGGCGGCCCGCCGCCGTCTCCGGCGTGGGCCCCTCGCGCAGCATCTCGGCCTGGCCGGGGTGCACGAACACGCCGACGAGGCGCAGCGGCGCCTTGGCGCCGCGATCGAACGTGCACACGACCTCGGTCGCGATGCCGTACGCGACGTTGACGAGGTAGCTCGCCGCGGCGTTGGCGACGAGGTAAAGGCCCAGACCAGCGCCGTAGGTCTTGCGATCGATCTGCACCGGCGAGCGCAGACACTTGTCGATGTAGGCGAGGATCGTGTTCTTGGCGAGGCGGCCGAAGCGGTCGCGCACGGCGACGGCGAACTGGCTCTCGGTCGCGGCGTAGCGGATCGACACCGGGCGCGGCGAGCGCGACTTGGTGCGGTCGTGCGGATCGACCTCCGCGAAGATCTGGTTGCCGTGCTCGTCGACGGGCGCGTCGTAGAGGGCGTTCATGAGCAGCTCCTCGCACACCGAGCCGATCGCGCTGCGCACCTGGCGCCGCATCTTGGCCTCCTCGGCGTACGCGAGGACGGTGTCGAGCGCCTTGCCGCGGCCCTCGAAGTCGCGGAGGCGGACGTAGTGCACCGGCGTCCCCTCGGGCAGGTACTTCTCGATGCCGAAGATGTCGCCGGTGAGGAGCTTCTGCGCCGTCACGAACACGCCGCGATCGAGCTCCTCGCCGACGATGACGTGGTTGACGCGGTGATCCTTGAGGTAGTCGGTCAGCTCACCGAGGGCGGCCTTGGGCGTCACAACCGCCGCATGGGATTTTTGCCGCAGCATCGGAACCAGGCGCTCGACCGCCCGCGTGTCCCCCTCCTCGACGTCCATGAAGACGTAGCGGTGAGGGATGATCTCGCTCTGGATCGCGTCGAGCGAACGCACCGCGTCGACCTCCGCGCCTGCCCGCTCCAGGTTCGCGACGATGCGCCGTAGCTGATCCAGATTTGGCGAGATGGCTAGGACGCGTCGCTTGGACAAAGACCCCTCGGAGGCCAAGTGCTTTCGATTCTAACGAGATCCGGCTCACGGGTCGAGGCGAGTGGGCGTCCGAGTGACCTCTTCGGAGGAGTGTGGGACAGTGGGGCATGGTCGCAGGCCCAGACAAGCCGCGCATCCTGGTCGTCGACGACGAGCCGGACATGCTCGACTTCATCGAACGGGTGACCCGGCGGCGATTCGACGTCACCCGCTGCGCCAACGGCGAGGATGCGCTCGCGCTCCTGGCCGACCGCGCGTTCGACGTGCTCATCACCGACCACAAGATGCCGCGGATGACGGGGCTCGAGCTGCTCGAGCGGCTCGGCGACCGTCACCCGCAAATGGTGCGCGTACTGCTCTCGGGTTACACCGATGTGCCCGAGGTGCACCGCGCCGGCGCCAACGGACACGTGCACCACTACGTGCTCAAGCCGGTCGATTCGCGCGCGCTCCTCGCCGGCATCGACCGGGCCTACCAGGTCCGCGACGGCGAGGCGCCCTTCGCCAGCGACGAATCGTCGGGCTGAAGCCCGAGGCCCGAGGCCCGACGTTCAGTGCGTGTACGTCGCCGAGATGTACGCCCGCCAGTCCTCCCACGGGTTGGGGAGCATCTCGAGGCGCGGCTCGTAGTCGTAGAACGCGTCGGGCTGGTAGTAGCGGGCGTTGAACGCGTTGAACACCGTGCCGCGGATCGACAGCTTCTGGACCGGCGTGAGCGTGAAGCCCAGCGACAGGTCGGCGGCCGGTGGTAGCCGATCGAGCACGAGGTCCGTCGGGTTGACGCGATGCGGGAAGGCCTGGCCGAGGCCGTTGATCACGGAGCCCGGGATCGGCATGTCCCCGTAGCGGGTGTCGCGGTGCTCGACGAGGCGGTTGGGATCCTCGATCGCGCCGACGACGCGCAGATCGCTGAACATCGTCAGCTTGTCGTCGATGACGTTGAAGATGCCGGCCAGGTGGAACATGTGGTTGGGCCACGACTTGTGGAGGCCCTTGTCGCGGGTCGCGACCTGCAGGTACGAGTACGCGAGCTCGAAGCGGTGACCGCCCTGGATGTAGAGCTTGGCCAGCGCCTCGCCGCCGTGCGTCGCGCGGTCGGCGGTGTTGTCGTAGCGGCCCTGCACGATCTGGATGAGGTTCTCGAGCTTCGTGTACGAGTAGTCGAGGCGGAACGAGAGCTCGCGGATGCGACGCTCGCCCTTGAAGATACGGGCGTTGACCTCGGCCTGCGCCGCCTGCGAGGTCTCGACCTTCAGGTCGGGGCGGCCGTCGAGCTGGACGGCCTCGCCGTTCGACGACACGTTGTTGTAGACCGGCGGGCGGAAGCCCTCGGCGTAGTTGAGCTTGAGGTGCCAGCCGGGGATGAAGCCCCACACCGCAGTGCCCGAGAACAGGCTGGTGAGCGGATAGCTCTGCGTGCCGAGGGACTCGGGCGAGACCTGGAGACGGGCGCCGGCGTCGAGGATGAGCTTCTTCGACGGACGCCACTGCGGGTTCACGTACGCGCCGCCGACGATGCGGTCCGACGGGAAGGCGAACGTGAGCGGGCAGCCCTCGATGATGCGCACGGCGCGCACCCCCATCTCGTTCTCGAACGGTTCGCGCGGGCACGGCAGCGGCAGGGCATGCGGGTCGTACGGGCCGATGAAGTTCGCCTCGATGCCGCCGCCCTGGATCGACCGCGCGACGTCCTCCTGCGCGATCTCCTTGAACGCCTCGGCGCCGTAGTTCACGCGGAGCTTCCCGGGGAGCTCGAAGTCGCCGTCGAACGCGCCGCCGAAGCGGTAGGACGTCGCGTCGAACTTGAAGGAGAGGCCGCCCTCGAGCAGCGTCGGGATCGGCGACAGGATGCCGAGCTGCGGGAAGGCGCGGACGAACTGGATGCCGTAGGCCTTGAGGTTGATGCCGGCCTTGCCGCCGGCGGTCCGCGACTTGTACTCGGCGACGACGTAGCGATCGAGGAAGTTGATCTGGTTGTCGCGCGCCCGCCGGCCGGAATCGAGGCACTGATCGGAGGGATCGAACTCCGGCACGCCGGCATTGGCGCACACCGCGTCCTCGGGCAGGTCGTTGCGGGCGACGAAGCCGGGGAACCCGAGCGGCGCGTGACGCTCGGCGTACGGCGCCTGCACGCGCAGCTGCAGCTTGCCGATCGTGAACTTGGCGAAGAAGTTGAACAGGTAGCTGCGCGCCGGCTGCGCCGTCGTGAGCGGACCGTAGAACATCGGCGAGTTCGGCTGCGGCAACGGCGCCGAGAACATGTGCAACGGCATCTGGAAGCCCGGTCCGAGGTACGACTCGAACGCCGAGTGCACGAACAGCTTGGCCTTGCCCTTCATCAGGTCGGGCATGCCGGCCATCAGGTAGACGCGGGCGTTCGCGCGATCGCCGTTGCCGTCGCCGAGCTGACCGCCGACCTCGACGCCGTCGACGTCCTCGGCGTCCTTGGTGATGATGTTGACGACGCCGAGGAACGAGTTGGCGCCCCAGAGCACGCCGCCCGGACCGGTGATGGTCTCGATGCGCTTGATCGTCTCGAGCGGCTGCAGGCGCTGGAACGTGGCGACGTTCAGGTACGGGTCGAACATCGACACCGAGTCGTGGAGCAGCTGGACGGCCTGGACCGTGCCGCGCACGCCGACCGAGGGGAACTGACTGTGGATGAGGCCGGCGCGCATGTAGCCGGGCACGGTGTCGAGGATCTGGTCGATCGTCTGGAACTGACGATCGGCGATCTCGTCCGCCGTGATGACGGTGACGATGACCGGCGCTTCCTGCACCGTCGTGACGCCCTTGGCGGCGCTCTGGACGACGTTGGCGAGGTCGAGCTCGTCGTCCGGTCCCGACGGGCCGTCGGTGCCACCGGTCGATTCGGTGACGACCGTCGGCACCTCGATGTCGATCGGTCCGGCTTCCTGCGCATGGGCGGTCCCCGCCATCGCGACGAGCGCGGCGGCGAGGAGCCCGTTCGTGCGAAGACTCATGGCGCACCTCCCTGACGCGCGCGGATGAAGTCGACACGGTCGTTGACCGGATCGGTCGGCGCGCTCGCTCCGGCCGGTCGGTCGGAGCCGAGACCCACGGCGCCGGTGATCTGCTGCACCGGCACGCCTTGCGACACCAGGTAGTCGAAGACGACCTGGGCGCGGCGCTGGCTCAGCGTCTTGTCGCGTCGCTTCTGCGCGGTGATGACGCGCGCCACCTTCGACTTCGTGCCGAGGGCGACGTGGACCTCGATGCGGATCGAGACGTCGTCCGGGGTCCGCGACTTGAGGATCGCGGCGACCTGGTTCAGCACGATCCTCGAGGCCGCCGTCAGGTTCGTCGAGTCGCCGACGAACTCGATGCGGTTGGCGCGCAGGCTGATGCGGTCCGCGGTGAGCTCGGGGCCGGTGTCCGTGCGCGTGTCGGGGCAGCCGTCGTCGTCGTCGACGCCGTTGACCTTCTCCGGCTCGTTCGGGCACTTGTCCTGGCTGTCGGGGAAGCCGTCGCCGTCGTTGTCCTCGTCGGGGCAGCCATCGTCGTCCTCGAAGCCGTCGACGTCCTCGGCGTCGTCGGGGCAGCGGTCGGCGACGTCCTGGATGCCGTCGTTGTCGTTGTCGCGCTCCGGGCAGCCGTCGTCGTCCTGGTACCCGTCGCGGTCCTCGGGCTCGTCGGCGCAGCGGTCGTCGACGTCGAGGACGCCGTCGCCGTCGTTGTCGAGATCGGGGCAGCCGTCCTCGTCCTGGTAGCCGTCCTTGTCCTCCGAGTCGTCGGGACACGAGTCGGAGAGATCGGGCAGCCCGTCGCCGTCCTTGTCGCCGCGGCCGATGCGGGCCTCGCTCTCGGGCTGCGGCGACCAGGTGACGCCCACCATCGCGCGGAAGTCGTCGCCGCGCGCGCCGAGGAAGCCGGCGGAGCCGCCGACCGACGCGGTGAGGTGCGGGTTCATGCGGTACTGGATGCCGCCGGCCGCGTAGACGGTGAGGTCGCCGGCGCCGGCGTCGGGCGCGTAGTCGGCGTCGCCGAGCTGCGAGCAGCGCCGGCCGTCGGCGACGTGGCAGGAGCCGTAGCTGAGGGCGCCGGGCAGCGGGATGAAGCTCATCGCCTCGACCGCGAGCACGAACGACGGCGAGAGCTCGAGCAGGCCGCCGACGCCGACGATGGCCTCGGAGCCGACGTCGAGGACGGCGAGCGCCGCGTCTTCCTTCTCGACCATGTCGAGCATCCGGGTCTGCTCGTCGTACGCCTCGAGCACGGTGCGCTTGCGGATGCGCGCGCCGACGTTGGCGACCAGCTTGGTCGCGGTCAGGCGGTTCTTGCGGTAGTCGATCGCCACCTTGGGCTCGAACACCAGGTTCTGATCGCCGAGGAACATCTCGTCCTCGCCGAAGGGCAGGAACACGCTGCCGACGAACGTCGCCGCCAGGCTGGGTCCGTCGAGGAACATGTACTTGCCGCCGACGCGCACGTCGAGCGGGCCCGAGAGGCCTTGCGGCTCGAAGTTGCCCGAGGGATCGATGTTCGAGAGGTCGCGCAGCGAGATCATGCCCGTCGAGGCGCTCTCCTCGCCGGAGATGAAGCGGCCGCGCGTGCCGTACGCCGGGCCCGTGTCGGTGCGATAGACGGCGGCGCCGAGGCCGACCGCGAACTTCTTGGTCACCACGAAGCCGAACGCCATGTCGAGCGTCAGCGTGTAGTTGAGGACGCTGTCGCCCGAGATCCCGTCATCGACGCCGGAGAGATCGACGTTGAACGGGTTCGACGCGAAGCCGAGCAGCATCTTCCACGAGAGGTCGCGCTTGGTCGGCAGCCGCGCGCCCTCGAGCGAGAGCACGCCGCTCGTGTCGTACGACGGACGGAAGAGCGCCGCGTCGACGCCGCTCGCCGGGTCGGCGTGCGCCGTCGTCGCCGGCAGGACCGCCAGCGCGCCCGCGGTGAGCACGATGGCCTTCAGGGACACGCGGCACCCGCCGGGGTCTCGGCTTCCTTGATCTGCACGAACACGACGGTGGGGATCGCGGCGGCGAGGTTGCTCGGCCAGCGGCAACCAGCCGGTTCGCCGCCGATGCCGTCGTGCGCCGTCGGCGACGGGACGTCGATGACGAGCGCCGTGCCGTTCATGCCGGTGCTGGTCTGCGCCGGATCCACCGTCGTTCGCGCGATGCCCGTGTCGCTGAAGTAGAAGTCGTCGTCGGGGATGAGCGCGCCGTTGCGTCGCGCCATCACGCCTGCTTGCGGCACACCCTTGTAGTGGAAGACGATCGCGAGCACGCCGCGCTCGGCGAAGCTCATGCCGGTGAGGCCGGCCGAGCTCGTCCAGGCCTGGTCGGTGGCGACAGTCGTGGCGTAGGCGCGGAAGTCACGACCGGGGTTCGCGAGCTCGTTGGCCGTGGCGACGCCGGTGAGGCGGTGCTGGACCGCCGGGGTCGCGGTCGCGTCGTCGACGCCGATGCCGATGAAGCCGAGCGTCGCGCGCTGCATGTTGTGGCCGCGGTAGCGACCGCAGCCATCCTGGTAGACGCCGCCCTCAGGCGTGAGGGGCATGGCGCCGGATGGGTTGCTTGCGAAGTCGACGGCGTCGAAGAAGCGCACACGCAGCGAGCAGGGTCCGTCGTCAGGGCGAGTGGCTGGGCATTCTCCTGTGGGGTTGACAGCGGCTGCGGCGATCGGCGTGTCCGAGCCGGTGTCGTAGATCTGGCCGCACAACGTCGCCCGGTTGGCGTCCGGCGGATCGCACCGGACCGGCGTTCCACAGCCGCCGCCGGTCCCGATGCACGTCGTGACCCCGGTGTCCATGTCCGTGACCTCTTCGGTCGTGTCCTCGTCGCAGACCGTCGGCGTCTCGGCTTCACACAGCCCGTCGAGCCCGAGCACGGTGGCGAACGGCCCGACGCCGCCGCAGCCCGCGGGCTCCGTGATCTGCTCGGCGGGCGCACACAGCCCGTCGCGCTCGATCGTGCCCGGGCCGCACTCGACCGCCGAGCAGCTGAGGTTGGCGAGACCGGCCGCCGTGGCGGCCGCGATGGAGAGACCAACGTAGTAGGTGCGCATCGATAGGCTCCAGGGCTCCTAGAACTGGACGTCGTCGGTCCCGAGCTCGGGAAAAACGGCGAGCTCGGCGTTGATCTCGCGCACGGTGTGGTGGCGCAAGGCGGTGGTCGAGACGCCGCGGGCGAGCGTCCTGGCTCGTCCGAACATGTACGGGAACCCGATGTCGCTCGGGGTCACGCCGGCCGGATAGTCGGGCGCGCCGTCGCCGTTCAGGTCCTTGTACTGGTAGTTCACGAGGTAGGCCTCGCGGCCGACGAGGTTCTCGTCGACGTAGAAGCCGGAGCCGCCGACGAGGCCGATCTCGTTGACCGGGTTCATGCCCTCGACGAGGCCGTAGAACTGGCCGTTGAGCGGCAGGGTGAAGACCTTGTCGGAGCCCTCGTAGAACTGCGGGCCGGCTTCGGCCCACAGCTCCTGGCACATCTGCAGGCGGAGCGCGTTGCTCTCGTCGTCGGTGCACGTCGGGTGCGGGATCTGGGTGAGGGCCCCGCCGCACGCCCCGGCGGCGGACGTCGCCGGATACTCGAAGTCGGCCTTCCCAGCCTCGACGGTCGCGTCGCTCGAGGCGATCGCCTTGACCTCGTTCTCGAGGCGCGGCAGGAGGTCCATGCGGCGCTCGGCGGTGAGCGCGATCACCGCGTCCTCGTACGGCACGGTCGGATCGAGCGCCGCGCCCGGCGTGTTCGGGAGCCCGAGGGCTTCCTTCACCTTGTTCGCGTGCTGCGTGACGTGCAGGCCGGGAAACAAGCTGCGGCCCTCGACGCCGGCGCCGCCGGGCAGATCGATGAAGCACGGCGAGCTCGTGTCGATGAGCTTCCGGATCTCGAAGCGATGCACCTCGGACACGTACGCGGTCGCGATCAGCGGCTCGCCGTTCGCGTCGAGATCGGCGCGGCCGTCGCCGTCGGCGTCGACGTAGTCGAGATCGGCGGCGTGGAGGATGAAGAACGTGTCGGCGGGCGCCTGCCCGGCCTGCAGCGGCACGCCGCGCTGACCGACGGGCGGCACCGTCTCCGCGAAGTCGAACTGCACGTTCGATCCACGCAGCGGCTCGACGCACCCCGAAAGGCTCAACACACCGACGACGAGGCCAGGCCAGAGACGACGAGCGCCTCCGCACACGGCGGTTTGGTGACCCATGCGCTTGGTTCCCCTGCGAGATCACCCGCTGCGGGCGATCGGATGAAAAAAATGATACGCGCGCCTCACTTCCCGAGTCAACGCAGCGCGATCATTGTCGGGTAGCGGACGGGTTCGCGGCCTTCTATAAGCGGCGCACGACGGCCGCCTCGAGCGTGAAGAGGAGGCTCGTGTACTCGCCGGGCGCAGCGTTTGCGAGCTCGGGGAACGCACCGACGTCTGCGCTGTTGTCGGGTACCGTGCGCCCGGCCCCGCCCGTGAAGTCGGCGCCGAGGTCGAATCGCCATGTTCCGCGGCCGAGCCCGAAGCCGAGCGACGCGCCGAGCTTGTCGCGGTCCACGTACTGCCGCTCGATGTTCTGATCGGGGATCGCGTTGGTGTCGAAGTAGACGCCGCCGCGCAGCGCGAAGCCGGGGCTCACCTTCCACTGGACGCCCGAGCGCACGGCGTAGTTGTCGTCCCAGTCGAGGGGGTAGCTCTGGTTGACCTGCTCGGTGCCCGGGAAGGTCACGTCGAGGGTCTCGAAGCGCGACCACTGCGTCCAGTCGAGCTCGACCGACCACAGGAAGCGCGGCGTGAGCGCCACTGCGGTTCCGACCGAGGCCGACTGCGGCCACGTCTGCTCGTGCACGACCTCGACCGGCAAGGGACCGGCGGGCAGCATGAGCGCGCCCGAGCCGGTGGTGCGGATGTCGAGGCCGCTGCGCCAGCTCACGCCGACGGTGACCGTGTCGGACGCGCGCCACATGGCGCCGACCGAGGCGCCGATGCCGACGCCGGTGGCGGAGAGGTCGCTGTCGACCGGCTTCTGCGTGGTCTGCACCTTGAAGAGGCCGACGCCGAGGCGCACCGTGCCGCCGACGGCGACGCGCTCGTTGATCTTGTAGCCGATGCCGCCGACCGCCTCGATCACGATGTTGCGGCTGTGGTCGATGACGCCGGTGAGCCCCTGGTCGGGATACTGGAGCTGACCGCCGTACGTGTTCCACACGCCGCCCCCGACCTTCACGCGATCGCCGACCTCGGCGACCACGCCGAGCGCGGGCACCGGGATGATCGGCGTGTCCGGCGACTGCTCCGGCTGCGCCGGGTCGAGCGGCTTGTACGAGCGCGGCGCGATCACGAGCTCCGCGCCGACGTGCACGTTGGGCTCGGCGAACACCGTGCCCGCCGGGTTGAAGTGCCACGCGGTCGCGTCGTCGGCGACGGCGACGAACGCGCCGCCGAGCGACACGCCGCGGGCGGAGAGGATGTTGGGACGCGCGATGCCGCCGGCGTCCGCGACCTGCGGGGCGAGGAGGAGCGCCGCGAGCGCCGCCATCAGCTTCTTCATGGCGAGGCCTCCGTGACCGACGACGCGCCGGCGTCCTCCGGCACGCAGCCGAACGCCGGGTTCTCGCAGTAGCAGCGGCGCGCGTCCTGGTTGCAGCGCTCGCCCTGCGCGCGGAAGCAGTCGTTGTCGGTGCGGCACGACCGATCCGGCGGATCGCCGTCGAACGCCGCGCACGCCGCGACCGCGAGCGAGACGAGGAGGCCCGCGAGCACCGCCTTCACGGCAGCACCCCCGTCACCGCCATGCCCCAGGCGCCGTCCCGGTCGGCGGGCACGACCGGCACGATCGACGTGCGCGCCGGCTGCTCCTCGGGCGCGCGCGCGTACATGTACATGCTGACGCCGAGCGACACGGCGGCGACGCCGTAGCTGACGTAGCTCACCATCGCCCAGCGGTCGCTGCGCTGGACGAGCGCCTCGATCTCGTCGCGCTTGTAGAGGCGCTGGACCCGCGTGCTCTCCGACAGCGGCACGCTGGCGTTCTCCGGCCGGGTCGTCTCGATCACCCACGCGTCACGCGCGTCGTCGAGCGCCTGGCTCGACAGCACCGCGGTCATCGCACCGACCGCGCCGAAGCCGATCGCCGCGCCGAGCCCGATCCGCCCCGCCCGCTGCCGCCGGGCCCGCGTCGCGCGCGACTCGAGGTCGACCTCGATCACCGTCTCCTGGCCCTGCGACACGCGCACCGCGCGCCGCTCGGTCACGCGCCCCGGCGCGCTGATCTCGACCTCGTGGTTCCCGGGCTGGAGCGCGAAGCGCCCGCGCTCGTCGACCGCCCAGGGCTTGCCGTTCACGCGCACGGTGGCGCCGGCCACGGTCTCGACCCGGAGCCAGCCGACGTCCGCGACCGGCTTGTCGCCGTTGCCGTCACCCACGGCCGCCGGGTCCTCCTCGAGCGTGAGCTCGAGGTCGGTGACGACCGCGGGCAAGATCGTCGTCTTGCCCGTCGCCGTCTTCCAGCCGCTCTTCGATGCCGTCACCGTCACCTCGCCGAGCGCGAAGGCGCGGGGCGCGAGCGGCGTGGCGCCGTACTTGAGGCCCTCGACCGCCACCGTCGCGCCGGCGACGTTCGCCGTCACCGAGAGCGCGCCGCCGGTCCCGTACTCGCCGCTGAACGCCGGCCGGCCGTCGGACTCGCGACACGCATCGTGCAGCTTGCGGGTCGCCGCGATCTCGCTCGACGTCGGGTTGAGCTCGATCGCCGTGCGCGACGACGCGATGCAGTCGGCCCACCGGCTCTGCGCCTGCGCGACCGCGGCGAGGAAGCGATGCGGCCCGGGCAGGGTCGGCGCCATCGCCGCCGCCGCCTCGAGGTGCTTCTGCGCCTCGTCGTACTTGCCCAGGCGGAAGGCGTCGACGCCCGCCTGGAACTCCTTGTTGAACGCCGGCGACGGCCTGGGCTGCGCCCATACCGGCGCGGCCCCCATCGCGAGCAGGATCAAAGCTACCGAGACGATTCTCGTCATTGTTACTGGGTCGGATCCTCGCGACCGCCGCCCTTGCCTCCACCGTAACGATCCCACACGTTCACGTTGCCCGTCCCGCCGCGGCCGCCGGAATCGCCGCCGCCACGCCCACCGCTACCCCCGCTCTGCGGGGTATCGACCGGCTTGTCGCTCTTGATCTGGCTCGAGAACACGCGCGGGTCGCCGTCGCCGGCCTGGACCTCGATCGCCAGCGTGCCGCCCTGCGCCTTGAGCCGCGTCATCTCCTCGGTGGCGAGCTGCGCGAACGCGGCGGCGTCGCGGATGTCGCGGCCGCCGACCTCGAGCACGACGTACGACGGCGCGAGGCCGAGGTCGCGGAGCTCGCCCTTGTCGACCGAGACGAGCACGGCGCCGCGCTGGAGCTCGGGGTAACGCCACGCGAGCTGCGGGAAGACGGTCATCGCCTTGGCGCCGAGCGCCTCGGTCGGCGTCTTGTACGTCTCGACGAGGCGCTTCACCTCCGCCGGCTGCAGCGTGTACGTCGCGAAGCCGATGAACTGCTTCGACCCGCTGCCGTTGTCGTACTCCTCCCAGTAGCGCTCGGACGGCGCCGCCGGCACCGCGCCGCCGCTCGTCGCGCGCAGCACCTTGGTCACCGCGCGGCGCGCGTCGCGCACCTCGCGGCGCGCCGACACGCTGTTGGGGTCCTTGTCGGCGGCGGCGATCTTGGCCTGCCGCGCCTGCGCGAACAGGTTGCCGACGCGCGTGCGCCAGCCGGGATCGGCGATGCGGCTCGCGATCGCGCCCGCGACCGCGTCGAGCGCGGCGTCGCCGGCCTCGTCGATGCCGTCGTCGGACGTCGGCGACAGGCCCGACACGCCGACGCACTGGAGCCCTCCGCCGTCGAGATCGCTGCAGTACGCAGCGAGCGAGGTGTCGCTCGTGATCCACGCCGGGCGCTGCTCGACGCTCGCCGCCGTCAGCTTGCCGCGGCCCGGGCCGCGGCTCGGCTGCTTGGCGATGAACGACTGGTACGCGAAGAAGGCGCCGCCCGCGAGGACGACCGTGGCGGCCGCCGCCGTGAAGGCGAGCCACACGCCGCCGCCCTTCTGCTGCGCGGCCGCCTCGGCGACCGTGGTCGCCACCTTCTTCACCTGGATCTTGCGCGTGCGCAGCTCGGCGACGAGCTTCTTGAAGTCCGAGGTGAGCGGCTGGCCCTGGTTCGACGGCCGCGGGAGCGTGGGCAGGTGCGTGAGCAGGCCTTCGGGCGCCGCGCACACGAGCGCCGTCTTGCAGTCCGGACACTTGAGATCGGGCGGCGTCGCGAACTTGAGGAGGTCGAAGTGCTCCTCGACGTCGATGAGCTGACCGGCGGTCGTGCTGCACGTCGCGCACGTGTACGGCAGCGTGAACGACAGCACCTGCGCCTTGGGCCCGAGGTCCTCGGGGCGGGTCAGCTTGTCGAGGAACGTCGGCTGGACGCCGGTGAGGTAGAGCGCCTCGACGCCCGGCGTCACCATCTGCAGGAAGCCGCGCCACTCGGCGGCGCCCGCCGGCTCGATCTTGCCGATGCCGGCGACGTCGACGATGACGACGCCTTCCATGCCTTCCGCCAGCTTCTCGCGCGGGAACGACTTCTCGAGATCGCCGCCGAGGCGGACGAACGTGGTGCGGCCGTCGATGATCTTGTCGATGCGCAGCTTGCGCGCGCTGTCCGAGACCGCGTACGAGAGCTTCGCCGACAGGAACGCGGCGACGTCGGGATCGAGCTCGAACTTCTCCGCGCCGGCGAGGTACGAGAAGAACGTGATCGGATCCTCGTTGAAGTACTGCATCTCGCCGCACTGCGAGCAGGGTCGCTGCGGCGGCTTCATCGACTTGATGACCTCGAAGTCGCGGTCGATCTGGTAGAGGACGCGATCGTCCTTGTCGCAGTAGTCGCAGTGGTACGGCGCGTAGAAGCTGTACACGCGGCCGTTGCCGGCGAAGTTCGCGACCATGTTGAGCTGGTCGACGATCTTGGGCGCGCACTCGACGAGCACGATGCGCTCGCTGTGCTTGCCGACGCCGTTGATGAAGTCGACCCACTCGCGAATACCGAACGACGACACCTTGCGGATGTCGCCGAGATCCAGCACCAGCGTCTGCGCCTTGAGCGTCTCCGCGAGCTTCTTGCCCTCGAACGCCTCGTCGATGGTCCCGGACAGACGCAAGCAGACGATGCCGCCGTCGGCGAACTTGTCGATCTGCAGCTTCGGCGCGGCGGGCACGCCGGGGATGCCGACGACGGTGGGCTGTTGGTGCGGTGCTGGGTCCATGGTTCCTACTACTGCGGCCCTGCGACCGCGTCGAAGAGGTGCAGCGAGCGGGCCAGGGTCCGCACCTCGCGCAGGTTCAGATCGAGCTCGACCATCGCGGTCACTTCCGTATGCCTCCCTCGGGCTACGTCGAAGAACATGGCCAGAGCATTATGGTGACACACTGCCATCCCGAGGCCCGCCCCTCCGTGTGATTGGTCCATCTCCCCGCCGGCCAGCCCGCGGGCCAGGCCGTCGACGACGTGCTTGCGCTCGAGGCCGCCGAAGCGGTCGCGCACCTGGAGCACGACCCGCGTGCCGTCGGTGGCGAGGCGCAGCCGTGCGTGCTCGTCGTCGGGCAGCGTGATCTCCGCCTTGCGGTCGACCGCGTACTTGTGCTGCCCGCTCGCGTCGACCGGCGCGTCGTACATCGCGTTCATGAGCAGCTCGTGGGCGAGCTCCGACATCATCTCACCCAGCCGCTTCGGCACCTGGAGCGCGAGGATGAAGTCCTGGACGCGCTGCACGACCTGGTCGCGGTGCTGCGTCGAGCCGACCTTCTCCTCGAACCCCGTGTAACCCCAGTCGAGATACGCCCCGATCGGCGGCGGGCCCGCCGCGGGATCGAGCGCGCGGCGCAGCACCATCATCATCTCCCACGGGCGCGGCGGGCTCTCGAAGTCCTTGCGGCCGAGGACGTGGTTGATCGCGTTGCACTCGGCGAGGTGGCGCAGCGAGCGGCGCAGCGGCTCGGCGGTCCAGAGGAGGCCGCGCACACCGGGCCGCGCGCGACACGCGCCACGCACCGCGTCGCCGTCGAAGCCATCGGCGCACACCAGGCTGACCGCGGGGTCGGCGATCGCGGCCGGGACCTGCGCGGGATCCTCCAGCACGACCGCCTCGACTCCGGCGCTCAGGAAGTAGCGGACCAGTCGCCGCCCCACCAGCTTGTTACGTTCGAGGACGATGGCTCGCATGGGCCCGGATGGCGCGCAGTTATCGTAGCGGAGTTGAATACCGGCCACAATGAAACCGTCGTGATACGGTAACCATGATGAGCGGCCTGCGTAGGCTACACACCGCGATGTGCGTCGCGGTCGCGACGTGTGCGGTGACACTCGGGTCCATCGGTGCCGCGCACGCGGATCTCGTCGACTCCGTGAAGACGTCGCGGTCGCGAGCGGAGATCTCGGCATTTCTGGCGGCCAAGGCGGAGACGGCGATGAAGAAGGGCGATCGCGAGCGCGCGATCGTGCTGTATCAGGCGCTCGTCACCGCGCGCGGACCGGCCAGCGCGGAGGCGAAGGAGCTGGCGAAAGCATGGACCCTCGCGGGCCAGAGCGAGGATGCCGCCCGGGTATGGGAGGAGTACGCCTCGGCTAGCAGCGACCCGGCGGCGAAGACCGAGGCCCTCAAGGAGGCCGAGCGCCTCCGGACGACGCCGGATCCGTTCCGCAAGCAGATCCAGCTGCCGACGCTGGCGGCGGAAGCCAAGGACGCGTTCAAGCGGGGCCGCGCCGCGTTCAAGAAGAAGCAGTACGGCGACGCGCTCGTGTACTTCCACATCGGGTACGCGCTCGCGCCCGATCTGCCCGGCTTCTTGCGCGAGCTCGGCGCGACGTACGACAAGCTGCAGGCGAAGGACAAGAAGATCGACTTCTACCGCGCCTACCTCCTGCGCCGCCCCTTCGGCAAGAACGCCGACGAGGTGCGCAAGGAGCTGGCCGGGCACCGCGGCACGCTCGCGACGCTCAACCTCGAGTCGAGCTTGCCGTGCGAGCAGGTCTGGGTGAACGGTCAGATGGTGCCGGGCAAGATGCCGCAGAAGAAGCTCATCGTCGCGCCCGGACGTTACAAGGCCTTCTGCCTCAACCGGCAGTACGAGTTCGGTCGCTTCGAGCGCACGACGATCGGCGCCGGCGGCGAGGCCACGATCAAGTTCAACTGGGCGATCATCGAGAACCGGCTGGAGAACCCGCTCGGCCGCATCAAGATCGAGGATCCCGACTTCCCGGGCGAGATGGTGGACCTCGGCGTGTCGTCCCCGAAGCTCGGCGCCCTGGTCCACGCGGACGGCCGCGCCCTCAAGCTGATCGTGCAGGACGACTCCGGGACGCGGGTGGAAGAGCGGAGCATACGAATCCGGCCCGGCGAGACCTTCGTCGTCAAGTGGTGAAGTGGTAGAGTGGGGCCGGTGACCGATCGGCCCTCGACGGACGGCAAGCTGCTGGGCGGCGCGCCGAATGATCCGGTGCCGTTCGGCAAGTACTTCCTCCTCGGGCTGATCGCCCGCGGCGGCATGGCCGAGGTCTACCGCGCCCGCCTGCGCGAGGACACGTCGCGCTCGCCCCGGCTCCTCGCGATCAAGGTGATGAGGCCGCAGCTGGCGCGCGAGGCCCGCTTCGTCGACATGTTCCACCGCGAGGGCCAGCTGGCGTTGCTCCTGCGCAACCGCTGCATCGTCGAGACGATCGAGATCGGCAAGATCGAGGGCCGGCACTACATCGCGATGGAGTACATCGGCGGCCGCGACCTGACGCAGGTTCTCCGCCGCTGCCAGGAGTCGAACCAGCGCATCCCGGTGCCGCACGCGGTCTACATCGCTGCGCGGATCGCTGAAGGTCTGCACTTCGCGCACAACCTGACCGACGGCGACGGCCGCATCCTCAACATCGTCAACCGCGACGTGTCGCCGTCCAACGTGCGCATGTCGTACGACGGCGACGTCAAGCTGCTCGACTTCGGCATCGCGCAGGCGCTCATGAAGTTCACGAGCGAGATCGGCGTGCTGAAGGGCAAGTTCAGCTACATGTCCCCGGAGCAGATCCGCGGCATGCCGCTCGACGCGCGCACCGACGTGTTCTCGACCGGGATCATCCTCCACGAGATGCTCACGACGGAGAAGCTCTTCCGCGGCGACACCGAGTTCGCGCTGATGGAGAAGGTGCGCAAGGCCGAGGTGCCGCCGCCGTCGAACTTCAACCGCCGGGTCACGCCCGAGCTCGACCAGATCGTGTTCAAGGCGCTCGCGCGCGACGTCGCCGATCGCTACCAGACGGCGGCGGCGCTCGCGTCCGACCTCGACTCGCTCATCGCGGGCTACCGCTTCGATCCCAAGGAGCTGCGCCAGTTCATGCGCCAGCTCTTCCGCAAGGAGTACGCGAAGGAGCTCGAGGACACGTCGGCGGCGCAGGCACCCGCGAGCGACGCGCCGCGGCCGCGCCACGACACGCCGACCGAGGTCACCGGGCAGACGCGGCAGGGCGCGAACACGGCGGGCTCGTCGGCGTCGACCGGCGGCTCGACCGCGCCGACGGGTCGCGGG
>JAIOII010001420.1 GCA_019912685.1 Kofleriaceae bacterium | reverse complement strand
CCTCCTGCCCGCGACCGTCCCGGTCGACGTCGCGCCGGGCGCGACGCGGCGCGGGATCGATCTCGCGCTCGAAGCGGGGGGCGCCGCCGTCACCGGGACGGTGACCGACATCGGCGGCGGCGGCATCGCGCAGGCACGGGTCACGGCGCGGCCGTACGGCGTGTCGGCGCTCCAGTCCTCGGACGAGCTCGTCGCGCTGACCCGCGACGACGGCACCTACCGCCTGCAGCTCCCCGATGGCAGCTGGCACGCGGCGGTCACGCACGACGAGTACGCGACGGCGACGCGCACGTTCGAGCTGCGCGGTCAGCCGACGACGCTCGACTTCGCGCTCACGCCGGGCGGCATCGTCCGCGGGCAGGTGATCGCGAGGGACACGGGCCAACCCGTCCCCGGCGCGCGCGTGACCGTCAGCGGCGGCCACGGCCGCGACGACGACGATGACGACATGGCCGGGATCGGCGGCACGCCCGCCGACGAGCACGGCGCCTTCACGCTGCGCGGGCTGGCCTCCGGATCCCTCTCGCTGCGCGCGAGCGCGCGCGGCTACGCGTCCGAGGAGCCGACGATCGTCGACGTCGCGATCGGCGAGGAGGTCGACGGCGTGCGCGTCGTCGTCGATCGCGCGCACACGATCTCGGGGTTCGTCGTGCGCGAGGGCGGCAGCGGCGAAGGCGTCCCGGGCGTGCGCGTTGGCGTCTTCTCGATCGCGAAGGAGACCGGCATGTTCGCGCAGCAGCCGTCGGCCGACGACGGATACTTCGAGATCGTGGGCGTGAAGCCGGCGAGCTACATGATCGCCGCGCTCGGCGAGGGCGTGATGCTCGAGGTCGGCAAGCCGATCACCGTCTTCGATCGCGACCTCACCGACGTGCTCGTCACCATGAAGACGGGCGCGACGCTCTCGGGGAGGGTCACGCCGCCCGCGGTGGCGTCCTTGTCGCTCGAGATCGATCCGACGAAGATCGGGCTCGGCAACATGTTCGACGTCGCCAAGGCCGCCCTCGTGCGCGGCACGAGCGACGCGACCGGCGCGTTCGTCGTGAAGAGCGCGCCGCCGGGCACGTTCACGCTGATCGCGCAGACCGCGGACGGCCAGACCGGCGAGCTGCCGGTGACGATCACGGCCGCGGATCAGACCGGGCTCGTCGTCGCGCTCGAGGCGCGCGGCTCGATCAGCGGCCGGGTCGTCGACCCGGGCGGCGCGGCGGTCGCCGGCGTCACCGTCGAGGCCGAGAGCGACAGCGGCGGCCTGCGCATGAACCTGGAGAGCGGTCCGAACGTCGCGGTGACCGCGGCCGACGGCAGCTTCCCCGTCGGCGGCCTCGATCCGGGCGAGGTGTCGCTCACCGTGAGCGACGAGGACGGGCCGCTCGCGTGGGCGAGCCCGATCGGCGGCCACGACGGCAACGATCGCGTCGCGCCGGTGCGCAAGAAGCTCGACGGCGCGCAGGCGCTCAACGGCGTCGTGCTCGCCGTCGAGGCGCGCGACGGCGTCATCCGCGGGCTGGTCGTCGACGGCGCCGGCAAGGCGGCGCCCGACGTGTGGATCACCGCGCGCCCGACGCAGTCGCCGTGGGCGCGGCGCACCGAGTCGACGCGCGCCGAGGACGAGGACGAGCTCGCGGGCGGGGGCCGCGGCAAGACCGCGCTCACCGACGAGCACGGCCGCTTCACGATCACCAGGCTGCGGCGCGGCACCTACACCGTGATCGCCGAGGCGGCCAAGGGCGGCACGCGCGCGCAGAAGGCCGACGTCAAGACCGGCGACACCGTCACCCTCGCGCTCGAGCCGCTGGGCTCGCTCACCGGCGCCGTCACGCACGGGGGCGCGCCGGTCACCGACTACGACCTCCGCTGCCGCGGCCCGTCGGGATCGTCGCGCCGCCACGTCTCCGCCGCCGACGGCGCGTACACGATCCAGCGCCTCGCGCCCGGCACCTATCGCTGCGACGCGACCGCCGCCGCCGGCAACGCGAGCGGGTCGACGAGCGTGACCACGGCGGGCGGGCGCCTCGATCTCGCGCTCGTGGCGTGGGCCTCGGTGTCCGGCGTCGTGGTCGGCGAGGACGGAAAGCCCATCCCGGGGCTCAAGGTCGTGGTCACCGCCGGCGGCAACGAGGACGGCGCCGCGTTCGCCGAGCTGCTCACGGGCGGCGGCCCCACGACCGACGACGCCGGGCGCTTCGAGGTCGGCCGCCTCGCCGCCGGCAAGGGCGAGCTCATGGTCTTCGACGTCGGTCAGATGGCGCCGGTCGTGACGCGCACGATCGAGCTCACCGGCGGCGAGCGCCTCGACCTCGGCGCGCTCACGACGAGCGAACGCTGACGTCCGCGCGGGCGAGCGCGCATCCCTTGCATCACCAACTTGGCGGTCGCGCGGTTCGCGCACCGCTTGCGCACAAGGGCGCCGCATCACCGGCGCGATCGTGGCGCGTCAAGTGCAGCGGTAGCTGCGCCGTGGCGGGCCGTCGTCCATCCTGGCCTCTGTACGCCGCAGGAATGGTCGCCGCGGCCACGTTCGCGCTCGATCTCCTGCTGCCGCGCGGATACGCCGGCGCGGCGCCGTACGTCATCGTGATCGCGCTCGGGTTGTGGGTCCCGTGGCGCCAGTACCCGCTCGTCGCCGCCGGGGCCACCACCGCGCTGGCGCTCGTCGCGCTCCCCTTCAAGGAGCAGGGCGCGCCGGCCGCCGTCATCGTCGCCAACCGGGCGTTCGCGCTCGTCGCGATGTGGGCGGTCGCGTTCGCCGTCGCCAAGTACCTGAGCGTCGCGCTCGCCATCCGCGACGATCGCGCGCGGATGCGCGCCATCCTCGAGACCAGCGCCGACGGTCTGGTCACGATCGACGTGACCGGCCGGATCGAGCTGTTCAACCGCGCCGCCGAGCGCATCTTCGGCCGCGCCGCCGTGGACGTGCTCGGCCACGACGTCGCGATCCTGATGCCGCCGCCGCACGGCGAGAGCCTCGACGGCCACGTGCGGCGCTGGCTCGCCGGCGGCGAGGTGGAGGGAGTCCGGACCGACGGCAGCCGCATCGACCTCGACCTCGCCGTCGCCGACGTCGCCCTCGCCGACCGCCGGGTGTTCACCGCGAGCGTCCGCGACATCACCGAGCGCAAGCGCGCCGAGGCCGAGCGCGAGGCGCTCGTGACGCGCCTCGAGCAGAAGAACGCCGAGCTCGAGCGCTTCACGTACACCGTGTCGCACGACCTCAAGAGCCCGCTGGTCACGGTCCGCGGCTTCCTGGGCACGCTCGAGCGATCCGCGCGCGAGGGCAACTTCGAGCGGCTCACGTCCGACATCGCCCGCATCGCCGGCGCCGCCGACCGGATGCGCGATCTGCTCGACGACCTCCTCGAGCTGTCGCGCATCGGACGCGTGGCGAACGCTCCCCGCGACGTGCCATTCGGTGCGCTCGTGCGTGACGCCGTCGAGGCCCTGAACGGCTCCGTCCGGAACCGCGGCGTCGAGATCGCGGTCGCCCCCGATCTGCCGGTGGTTCGCGGGGACGCCACCCGGCTCACCGAGGTCGTGCAGAACCTCGTCGAGAACGCCGTCAAGTTCATGGGTGACCAGCCCGCGCCGCGGATCGAGATCGGGGTGCGGCGCGACGACGCCGTCCCCGTGTTCTACGTGAACGACAACGGCATCGGCATCGACGCTCGCTACCACGAGAAGATCTTCGGGCTGTTCGAGCAGCTGCGCCGCGGCGGCGAGGGCACGGGGGTGGGGCTCGCGCTGGTGCGGCGGATCATCGACGTCCACGGCGGCCGGATCTGGGTCGAGTCCGGCGGCGTGGGCGACGGCTCGCGCTTCTGCTTCACCCTGCCGGTCGCGGACGAGAGGAGCCAGGATGTCCAGCACGCGTCCCCTTGAGATCCTGTTCGTCGAGGACGACGACGACCACGCCGAGCTCGTGATGCGCAGCCTGGCCGAGCACCACGTCGAGAACCGGATCCAGCGCGTCGCCGACGGCCAGGCCGCGCTCGACGTCCTCGCCGCGCGCCCGCCCGACGTCGTGTTGCTCGATCTGCGGCTGCCGCTGGTCGATGGCCTCGACGTGTTGCGCGCCATCAAGACCGACCCCGTGCTGCGCCGCATCCCGGTCGTCGTCCTCACCACGTCGCAGACGGAGAGCGACATCGCCCGCGCCTACGACCTCCACGCGAACGCCTACGTGGTGAAGCCGATCGGGTTCTCCACGTTCGTAGACCTCATGCGCGATCTCGGCTTCTTCTGGCTGGCGTGGAACCGGGCGCCACAGGCACGCGGATGACGTCCGCGGCGATCGTCGACATCCTCGTCGTCGAGGACGCCGAAGCGCACGCCGAGCTGATCCGGCGGGCCTTCGAGCCGGTCGGCGATCGCTTCCACCTGCGCTTCGCCGCGGACCTCGATCAGGCGCGAGGCGAGATCGGCGTGCACCTGCCCGGACTCGTCATCGCCGACAACCGGCTGCCCGATGGCCGCGGCATCGAGCTCGCGGTGCCCGGCGGCGACTACCCCCTCGTCCTCATGACCAGCCACGGCGACGAGGCGGTCGCGGTCGCCGCGATCAAGGCGGGTGCGGTCGACTACGTGGTGAAGAAGGTCGAGGCCCTGCTCGATCTGCCGCACATCGCGGAGCGGGCGCTGCGCGAGTGGGGGCACATCCTCGAGCGCCGCCGCGCCGAGGCCGAGCTGCGCCAGCGCGAGGTCGAGCTTCGCCACGCCCAGAAGCTCGAGGCGATCGGGCGGCTCGCCAGCGGCGTGGCTCACGACTTCAACAACGTGCTCATGGGCATCGCGGGCTGCACCGACGTCGCGGTCCGGAAGCTCGACGCGGACCATCCGGCGCGCCAGTACCTTGCGGAGGTGATCGCGGCGGCTCACCGCGCCTCGTCGATCACCGCGCGGCTGCTCGCCTTCGGGCGCCGGGGCGAGCTCGAGCGCACGCGGGTCGCGATCGATGCGCTCCTCGGACAGGTCGCGGCCATCGCGCGACCGCTCCTGCCCGCCGACATCGAGCTCGAGCTCGCTCTCGCCGCGGACGACGCGAGCGTCGACGGTGATGCGGGACAGCTCGAGCAGGTCGTCCTCAACCTCGTCACCAACGCGCGAGACGCGATGCCCGGCGGCGGTCGCCTCACCGTGGCGACGAGCGTGGAGACCGGCGGCGACGAGGAGCTCGTCGTCGTGCGCGCGACCGATACCGGCCGCGGCATGGACGAGACCACGCGCGCGCGGGTGTTCGAGCCGTTCTTCACGACGAAGGAGCTCGGGCACGGGACCGGGCTGGGGCTCCCCACCGTCTACGCGATCGTGAGCCAGCACGGGGGGCGCGTCGAGCTCGACAGCGCCCCCGGCACCGGCACCACCTTCCGGATCCTGTTGCCGCGCGCCGCAGCGGAGTCGGCGGCACGCGACGACGACCGTGCGGGGCGCGCCCACGCGCGTGGCGGAAAGCCGCGCCGGGTGCTGGTCGTCGAGGACGATCCGCTCGTGCGCGCCGCGGTTCGCCACTACCTGAGCGAGCACGGCCACGACGTGACCGAGGCCGTCGACGCCGCCGACGCGTGCCGGCGCCTCGCCGCGAACGATCACGGCGTGGACCTGGTCGTCACCGACGTCGTCCTGCCGGGCGGCGGCGGCGCGCGGG
>JAIOII010000020.1 GCA_019912685.1 Kofleriaceae bacterium | reverse complement strand
GGCGCGCCGGCGACGGCGACGAGCTCGAGCAGCCGGTGCGCGGTGCGGTCGAGGTGGGTGACGCGGCTCCACAGCGCGTCGTCGAGGCGCGAGACCGCGCCCGCCGAGTACCGCACCAGCTCCTGCAGGAAGCGGGGGTGGCCGCGGGTCTCGCGGAGGAGCTCCTCGGCCTCGGCGGCGCGGTCGGGCGCGATCGCGGCGAGCAGCTCGCGGCCGGCGCCGTCGTCGAGGCGGTCGAGGGTGATCGTGCGCATCGAGCCGGGCAACGCCGGCGGCGGACCGACGTCGTTGCGCCGGGTGAGGATGAGGAGCATCCACGGGGCGCCCGGCGAGTGCAGGATCTCGCGCAGGAGGGCGAGGGTGTCGCTGTCGGCCCACTGCACGTCGTCGATGACGACGACGAGGGTGTGGTGCGCCGCCAGCGCCCCGAGGAGCTGGCGCAGGCCGCGGAAGGCGCGGGCGCGCAGCTCGACCGGACTGTCCGGTTTCCGGACATTGAGCCGCGCGATCGCCGGCACCCGCCGCAGCACCGGGAACACGCGCGCCAGCGCCTCCACCTCGGGGGTGAGGAGCAGGGCGACGTCGACCGGGTTGCGGCGCGCGAGCTCGCGCGCGAGCGCGTCGACCACGCCGTCGATGCCCTTGAACGGCGTCGACTCGCGCTCGTAGCAGCGGCCGACGACCGCGCGCACGTCGGGGCGCCCCTCGGTCCGGGCGACGAACGCCTGCACGAGCGCGCTCTTGCCGATGCCGGACTCGCCCTCGACGAAGATCGTGCGCGTCGCGCCGGCGGCGACCTGCTCGAGCGCGGCCTCGAGCGCGAGGAGCTCGGTCGTGCGGCCGACGAACGGCGGCGGGGGCGCGGCGACGACCGCCGTCCGGGCGCTCGTGAGCCGGGAGATGATCGCCGACGCCGTCGGCCGCCGCCACGGCTCGATGGCGAGGAGCTCGCTGCACAGCTGGGCGAGGTCCTCGGGCGCGTCGCCGTGGGCCCGCACCGGCGGCGCGTCCTCGCGCTGCTTGCGCATGAGCACCTCGATCGCGCGGCCCTCGAACGGCAGGCGGCCGGTGAGCGCCTCGAACAGCATGACGCCGAGGCTGTAGAGATCGGCGGCGGCGCCGACGGACGGGGTCACCGCCTGCTCGGGCGCCATGTACGCGGCCGTGCCGATCAGCGCCGAGTCGCTCGACTGGTGCGAGAGCGAGTCGCGCACCAGCCCGAAGTCGAGGATCACGACACGCCCGGAGCGCGTGACCATCACGTTCGACGGCTTGAGGTCGCGGTGCACCTTGCCGGCGCGGTGGAGGACCTCGAGGCCCTGGGCGAGCTGGAGCAGCGCCGCGCGCAGGTGCGCGTGGTTCGCCTCGCCGGGCAGCGGCGTGTCGAGGGTGTCGGTGATCGTGATCGGGCGATGGTGATCGGTCGTCTCGACGTCGCTCGTGATGCTGCGGACGTGGTCGACGAAGCCGACGCCGTCGACCAGCTCCATGGTGAAGAACCAGTGGCCGTCGACCTGGTGCAGCTCGCCGAGGCGCACGAGGTTGCGGTGCTCGAGATCGGCGCAGGCGCGGAACTCGGTCTTGAGCCGGTAGAGCGAGCTGGCGTCGCTGACGCGCACGGTCTTGAGGGCGACGAGCGTGTCGCGCTCGCGGTCGAGCGCCTCGTACACGACGCCCATCCCGCCCTCGCCGAGCACGCGGCGCAGCTCGAACCGCGTCGTCCCCTGGAACGCCAGGTCAGCCCCGGTCGCCCTCGGAGTCGTGCGCGACGAGCGGGGCGTGGACATCTTCTCTAGTATCGCGAGGCTAGGCGACGATTCTATTCGTAAGAATCGTGATGAGGGCGACACATGGCGGTCGCGTATCGAGGTCGAGTCGGACCGGTGTCCATTTCCGCTCCGACACGCGGACCGTGTAGCCTGGTTTCATGGCGGAACCGCCCATCCTGCAGCTGCCCGAGGTGGACCCCGCGCACCTGGCGGTGGTGATCCGCGGGATCCTCTCCGAGGACCTCGCGCAGGCGGAGCGGCTGCGCGGCGCGGCGCAGTCGTTCGCGCGCGCCGACACGCAGGAGACGACGGGCCGCTTCCTGGCGCTCCTCGACGTCGCGTACCTGGTCGCGTCGGTGGACGGGCTGGTCGGCGACGAGCGGGAGGCGATCCTGCGCCTCTTCGGCCAGCTCACCGACTCGGTGCTCGACCGCGACCAGCTCGAGGCGCACTTCCAGGCGCTCGACGAGACGCGGGCGACGGCGACCCGCGCCGAGCAGCTGGCGGCGGCGGTGGGCGACCTCCGCGAGGACGATCGACCGAACGCGCTCCCGTTCGCGGCGGCGATCGCGATGACCGACGGCTGGCTCGGCGAGGCCGAGCTCGGCGCGCTCTACGAGCTCGGCGGGTACCTCGCGATCCCCGCCGATCGGGCGCGCGAGCAGATCGAGGCGCTGATCCAGCGCGTCGAAGGCCGGCTGCGGTAGGCATCGGCGGTGGCGCGCTACGCGATCGGCGACATCCAGGGCTGCATGGCCAGCCTCGAGCGCTTGCTGGCGGCGATCGAGTACCGGCCGGAGCGCGATCGCCTGTGGCTGGTCGGCGACCTCGTCAACCGCGGCCCGCGCTCGGCCGACGTCCTGCGCTGGGCGCGCGCGCAGGGCGACGCCGTCGTCGCCGTGCTCGGCAACCACGACCTGCACCTGCTCGCGCGCGCCGCCGGCACCGTCGAGGCGAAGCGCCGCGACTCGCTCGACGACGTGCTCGGCGCGCCCGATCGCGACGAGCTCGTCGACTGGCTGCGCGCGCGCCCGCTCGTGCACGTCG
>JAIOII010001419.1 GCA_019912685.1 Kofleriaceae bacterium | reverse complement strand
GCGCGCGCGCGACCTCCGCCTGGTGCTCGGTAAGCACGTCGTGGCGCAGCGGCACGCCGCCGGGAACATCGGTGGCTTCGTTCATGGTCGTCCGGCCCTCACGGGGCCTCGTCGAACCTTGCCACAGGCGGCGGTGGCGCGCCGCGCCCTCGCCGGCGAACCAGGGCCGTGGGGCGCGGACGCGCCACCGCCGCCTGTGGCAAGGTTCGACGAGGCCCCGTGAGGGCCGGACGACCATGAACGAAGCCACCGATGTTCCCGGCGGCGTGCCGCTGCGCCACGACGTGCTCACCGAGCACCAGGCGAAGGTCGCGCGCGCGTACCTCGCCAAGCGCGCCGGCGAGCGCCACCACCTCGTCATCTACCTCTCGGGCGCGCACGCGTACGGCTTCCCGTCGCCCGACTCGGACCTCGATCTCAAGAGCGTGCACATCGCGCGCACGGCCGACCTCGTCGGGCTGGTGCCGCGCCCCGGCGGCGCCGAGGTGATGCTCGTCGAGGACGGCGTCGAGATCGACTACGGCTCGAACGAGATCGGCGACGTCCTGCGCGGCGTCCTCAAGGGCAACGGCAACTACCTCGAGCGGCTGCTCGGCGAGCTCGTGCTCGAGGCCGACGTGCCGCGCCTCCTCGGGCTCCGCCCGCTGGTCAAGGCCGCGCTCTCGCGCCGCGTCGTGCGCCACTACGGCGGCTTCGCGACGTCGCAGCTCCGCGCCGCCGAGGTCGCGCCCACCGCGAAGAAGGTGCTCTACGTGCTGCGCACCGCGCGCACCGGCCTCCACCTGCTGCGCACCGGCGAGCTCGTCACCGATCTCAACCAGCTCGTGACCGAGTACGGGCCCGACATCGCCGAGCTCAAGGCGCGCAAGCAGAGCGGCGAGCGCGCGGCGCTCTCGACCGACGAGCTCGGCCACTGGCGCGGCGTGCTCGACCGGGCGATCGCCGACATGGGCGGCGCGGTCATCACCTCCGTCCTGCCGGAGGAGCCGACCGGCGCCGCGATCGCCGCGCTCGAGGACTGGCTCAAGGCCACGCGCCGCGAGCTCTGGTGATCGTCGAAATCGATACCCGGCACCCATGTAGGTGACACGCGGTGTCGAGGACTGCGTCTCCTCGACGGCAGGCGTCAACTCCCTGACACCCGAGGGCTCTGGCAAGTGGCCGGAAGCTAAAAGGTCGGACCAGTGGCACGGCGGGTGCTCTCTGTCCGGCCATCATGTCGGAACGTCAGCGTCGCGTCCTCGGTGCCTCGGTCGGCGGTCTCACGTCGACCACCGTGGACATCATCGTCCTCACCATCCTGGTCGAGTCCGGGATGCACGTCGCGCTCGCCGCGTTCCTCGGCGCCGCCGCCGGTGCGGTCGTCTGTTTCCTCCTCAACAAGTACATCGCCTTCCGCGATCACCGGCCGATCGATGTCCGCCAGGTGCTCGGCTTCGCCGGCGTGGCGTTCGGCACCGCCACCTTCATGGCGCTGTCGATGCACGTCGCCTGCGTGCACGGCCACCTGCCGTACCTCGCCGCGAAGGTCCTCTGCGGCCTCGTGGTGTTCGTCTGCTGGAGCTACCCGGTCCAGCGCCGCTTCGTCTTCGTCCCCGCGTGATCACGCGCAGCTACCTCAGGAGAACGTCATGTCGAATCATCTGCTCGCCAAGCACACCCCGCTCTACGTCGACCGCGACCTCTCGATCATCATCCCCGCGTACAACGAGGCAGAGCGCATCACGCCCACGCTCGAGAGCATGTCGGCCTTCCTCTCGGCGCACCCGTACCGCTACGAGATCGTCGTCGTCGACGACGGCTCGAAGGACGACACGGTCGCGCTCTGCCGCGAGCTCGCCGAGCGCATCCCGCACCTGCGCGTGATCGCGACCTCGCCCAACCGCGGCAAGGGCCACGCGGTCCGCGTCGGCATGCTCGCCGCGCGCGGCGCGGTGCGCGTCATGTGCGACGCCGACGGCTCGATGCCGGCGACCGAGCTGCCCAAGCTGCTCGCGCCGATCGCCGCCGGCGAGGCGACGATCGCCATCGGCTCGCGCTACGTCGCGGGCGCGGCCCAGCACACGCAGCCGGCGTGGCGCCGCCTGTGGAGCCGCCTCTGCAACAAGGTCATCCAGGCCGCGCTCGTCCCCGGCGTGCGCGACACGCAGTGCGGCTTCAAGGCCTTCACCGCGGTGAGCGCGCACGAGCTCTTCACCAAGGCGACGATCAACGGCTGGGCGTTCGACCTCGAGGTGCTGGCGATCGCCAAGCGCTCGGGTCACCAGGTCGCCGAGGTCGGCGTGCTCTGGACCGACGACGAGCGCTCGAAGGTGAACCCGCTCAAGGACCTGTGGAAGGTCATCAAGGAGGCGGTGACGATCAAGCGTAACCTGCGCCGCGGCGCCTACGGCGTCTTGGCGGCCTGATCGTCGGCCGGCGCCGCCGGGCTCGCGGTCTCCGTCATCTCCTTGCGGTAGATGATGCGGCCGCAGCGCGGGCACATCTCGAGCGACTCCATGCGCGCGAGGATGTTGTTGAGCTGGGGCGGGATGCGCATCTGGCAGCCCTGGCACGTCCCGGACAGGACCGGCGCGACCGCGTAGCCGCGCTTGCCGGCGAGCGTGTCGTAGGTCTTGAGCCAGCTCTTGTCGATCTTCGCGCGCAGATCGTCGCGGCCCGCCGAGGCCTCCGCGATCTGCCCGGTCAGCTCCTCGACCTTGACGGCGATCTGCGCCTCCTCGCCGGCGAGCTGCTCCCGCAGCTGGGCGATCGCCGCGTCGCGCTCGCCGATGACCGTGCTGCTCGTGGCGAGCGCCTCGGTCACCTTCTTGAGCTCGACCTCGCGGTCGTGGATCGACTTCTTCTTGTTGTCGACCTCGCGGGAGGCGGCGTTGTACTCCTTGCCGGTCTTCGAGCCCTGGAGCTTGGACTTGGCGCTGCGCAGGGCCTCGTGCTCGCGCGCGAGCAGCTCCGCCTGCTGCTTCTTCCAGGTCTCGGTCTCCGCCAGCTTCTGTCGCTCGCCGCCGAGCATCCCCTCGAGCTTGGCGAGGTCCCGGCGAAGGGGCTCGGTGCGAGCGGGGAGGGTCTTGCGGGCGGCCTCGAGCTCCTTGACCTTCGTGTCGATGGTCTGGAGCTCGAGCAGGTACAAAAGCTGTTCTTTCAAGGCGACGTCCTCATCAGGTTTTCATCCGCCGGCGGCGGCTCGTGGGCCCACCTGGGTTCGAACCAGGGACCAACCGGTTATGAGCCGGCCGCTCTGACCGATTGAGCTATGGGCCCTGTGGCGGAGGTTACAGCGACGGGCACGTTACCCCCCGAGGGCGGCGACGGCAAGCGGCGCGGTGGTAACCTGTGGCCAATGACCCGCAAGGCCGCGCTCCGCACCCTCCTCCTCGCCGCCTCCGTGGCCGTGCTCGCCGCGTCCGCGAGCTCGCGCCAGAGCACGCCGCCGCCGCAGCCGGCCGGCGCGTGGAACGCGCAGCCGCCGCAATCGCAGGCGATGGATCCACGTGCGGCGACCGGGCTCTGGAAGAGCACGTTTGGCGCGGTGAAGATCGAGCCGGGCGATCCGGGCGTGCCGACGAGCGTCCACGGCGCGTGGACGTACGACAAGCAAGGGGTGCAGGTGGTGGGCTACTTCGCCGGCACGCTCGACGGCAACGTGCTGCGGCTGACGTGGCGCGAGCCCGGCCAGCCGGTGCCGGGCGCGCCGCTGCTCGAGGGCGAGGGCTGGCTGGTGTTCGACCCGAGCGGAGCGCGCTTCACAGGGCGATGGTGGACGAACAACCGCGACCGTCAGGGTGACTGGTCGGGGTGGCGCAGCGGCCAGAACGCGCCGGCCGGCGTGCCGCAGCAGTCGTGGGGCTCGACCCCGCCGCCCGCGGACGGCGGGGGCTACGGCGGCGCGGTGTACGGC
>JAIOII010001418.1 GCA_019912685.1 Kofleriaceae bacterium | reverse complement strand
AGCTCGTCGAGCGCGGCGTCCACGTCGATCGCGCGCGCCGCCGCCTTGCCGGCGCGCAGCTCGTTCAGCGCGAGCCGCGACGCGATCGTGAAGATCCACGTCGACAGCCGCGCCGGCCCCGCCGGGTCAAAGCCGTGCAGCGAGCGATACACCCGCAGGAACGTCTCCTGCGTCAGGTCCTCGGCCCGCGCGGCGAGCCCGGCCGGCGCGACGAGGCGCCAGACCAGCTCCCACACCGGCCGCTCGTAGCGCTCGACGAGCTGGCGGAACGCCGCGTGGTCGCCGCGCTGCGCGCGATGGAGCGTGAGGTCGTCCAGCTCGCGCGCGGCGGAGGCGGCCCGGGCAACCATCACGTCTCAGTTACACCCGCCTCGCCGCGAAAGGTTCCATCGTCCCGGCGATCGCCAACGCGGTTGTCAGGCAGGACCTGGCAACGCCGCGGAATCGCACGCGCCCACCGCCGGCCCCGCGCTTGCTACCACCGGCTCTCGTGCCCCTTCGCCGTACCCCGGTTGCCCTCGCCGCCCTCGCCCTCACCGCTTGCCACGAGCCACCGCCGTTCCACGGCGACACCTGCGGCCGCGAGCAGACGCGCACCGTCCCGCTCTGGCAGCGCCCCGCCTTCGACGTCCTCGTCGTGCTCGATCGCTCGCCGTCGATGGCCGACCACGCCGCCGAGCTCGCCGCGTTCGCGCGCTCGACCTCCGCCGTGCTCTCGACCATCGAGGGCGGCGTGCCCGACCTTCGCCTCGCCGTCGTCACGTCCGACCTCGACGCGGCCGACGCGGCCGCCTTCCAGGGCGGCGCGCGCTGCGGCCTCGACGGCGCGTTCCTCGAGGCTCGCAGCCTCGAGGCCGGCGGCGTCGGCGGCAACTTCACCGGCACGCTCGAGGACATGCTGTCGTGCCTCTACGACCTCCCGCTCTCGAGCTCCGCGGTCAGCCAGCCGCTCGGCGCCGCGGTGCGCGCGCTCGACGGCAGCGTCCCCGCCAACGCCGGCTTCCGCCGCGACCACGCCGCCCTCGTGGTCCTGGTCGTCACCGACACCGACGACCAGACCCAGGCCGCGCCCGGCGCGCTCGTCGAGGTGAGCGCGCTCGTCACGCAGCTGAAGACCATGGTCACCGACCCGCGCATGCTCGTCGTCTCGAGCATCGCCGCGGCGCCGGCGCCGCGCCTCGCGAGCATCGACCTCCCCGAGCGCACCTCGCTCACCGACGTCGACGCCGCCGACTGGAGCGACGCGCTCGTCCTGCTCTCCGAGCTCTGGCGCCGCCCGCTCCTCGGGTACTGCGTCGGCGCCGAGATCGACCTCGACCTGGAGACGCCGGGCTTCCAGGTCAACTGCGTCAACCGCATCCGCGACGCCGACGGCGCCACGGTCGCGCCGCTGCCCTGGTGCGACGCCCCCGACGTCGACCTCTCGCAGCCGTGCCTCCATCCCTTCACCCCCGACGACGCGGCGTGCCCCGGCGGCGCCACCTTCGCCGTCTCGCTCGGCGACGAGCGCCTGCCGGACCCAATCTTCGCCGAGCTCCGCTGCGAGGTCGCTTGCGACTGACGCCACTCGCGCTCGCCGCCGCCGCCGCGCTCGCCGCCTGCGACGACCCCGCGCCCGCCGGCGACTTCGCGTGCAGCCGCGAGCTGCGGAAGCTCATCCCTTTCGATCAGCCGCGAGCCGTCGATCTCCTCTTCATCGTGGACCGCACGGCGTCGATGGCCGACGAGCATCCGACGTTGCTCGCGAACGCACCCCAGTTCGCGAACGTCCTCCAGCAGCTCGAGGGCGGCTTGCCCGATCTGCACGTGGCGGTGGTCACGACCGATCTGGGCGGGGAGGGCGTCGCCGGCTGTGGCGCCGGCGACGGCGCGCGCTTCCAGGGCGGCGAGCGCTGCGGGCTCGCGGGCTCGTTCCTGCGCGCCCGCCAGGGCGACACCGGCCTCGCCGATGCCTTCACGTGCCTCCTCGACCTGCCGCTCTCGACGTGTCCGGTGAACCAGCCGATCGGGGCGTTGATCGGCGCGCTCGACGGCGGCGATGCGACGAACGACGGCTTCCGCCGCGAGGGCGTGCCGCTGCTGATCGTGTTCATCACCGACGGCGACGACTGCTCGCTCGTCGAGCCCGTCGCGCTCACCGGGCTCGCGACCGAAGCGGACGTCGATGGGCGCTGCGCCTCGCTCGGCGAGCCGCCGCTCGCCAGCATCGCGGACTCGATCGACTGGATCCGCCCCGCCGATCCGAAGCTGCTCCTCGGCTCGCTCATCGGCGGCGCGCCGCCGCGCCTCGCGCAGCTCCGTGCCGCCTTGCCAGACCGCTACTACCAGATCGACATCGCCGGAGAGAACTGGACCGACGCGTTCGTCCATCTCGCCTGGTCGGGCCCCGCGACCATCGGCAATCCGTGTTTCCCGCCGACGATCGACATGCAGCCGAGCATCCCCGGCATCCAGCCCGAGTGTGTCGGCTCCTTCCACACGCTCGACGGCTCGATCCGTCTGCCGTGGTGCAGCGAGCCCGGCGCCGGCCGTCCCTGCATGCGCGTGGTCGAGGACGAGCAGTGGTGCCCCGGTGACCTGAAGCTCCACGTGGAGACCACGGACGCGCGCATCACCGGTCCAGCCTGGGTCGACGTCAGCTGCGCCATCCCGTGCGCCTGACGCTCGCGCAACCAGTGCGACACGAATGACCGGGGAGTGGCCTGGGGGCTTCCTGTGCGTCGTTACACAGCCGTGGGCCGCGGGCTAGTTGCCCGTCGCCGGGAGCAGGTGCGCCAGGCGCGCGAGCACCGCTGCGTGGAGGCGGCCGTTGGAGGCGACCAGGCCCTTGCGGCGGCGCAGGTCCTCCTCGTCGTAGCGGATGGCGCCGCCGGCCGTGTCGGTGAGCACGCCTCCGGCGGCGACGAGGATCGCCTCGGGCGCGCACGTGTCCCACGCCTTGCACTTGGGCCACGGGTTCACGTAGAGGTCGCGCTCGCCCAGCGCGATGAGGCCGAGCTTCAGGCCGACCGAGCCGATCGCCAGCTCGTCCTTGATGTGGAGCGCCGTCTTCACGCGCTCGAGCGCCGGGCCGCGGTTCGAGCGCGACGCGACCATGCGGATCGCGCCCTCGTCGGCGACCTCTGACACGTGCAGGCGCCGCGCCTCGCCGCCGCCCTCGGTCATCCACGCGCCGCCTTCGCCCGTCGTCCAGTACATGCGGTCGCGCGTCGGCTGGTACACGACGCCCATCACCGGCCGCGCCGCCAGGCACAGGCCGATCATCACCGAGAAGCCGTCCTCGCCGCGGATGAAGTCCTTGGTGCCGTCGATCGGGTCGACGTACCAGACGCGCTCCGCCGTCAGCCGCGCCCGGTCGTGCGCCGCCGACTCCTCGCTCACGATGACGTCCGTCGGGAACGCCTTGCGCAGCCCCGAGACGATCAGCTCGTTCGCCGCGCGGTCGGCCACGGTCACCGGCTCGTCGCCGGGCTTGTGCTCGACCGCGAGCTCCTCCATCCCCTTGTCGCGCAGCGCCGTCACCAGCGCGCCCGCCGCCCGCGCCAGCTCGCGCGCGCGCTCGATCTCCGGGTTCGTCGTGCCCGTCTCCTTCATCTAGGGGTTCATACCGCCATTCGGCCACAGGAGCTGCCTGGTTTCCTCCAGAGTCGCGACCGATCGCCCCGACAGCCTGGTCAGCTTCACCGCCGCGTCGACGAGGTCGCCGTTCGACTTCGCCATCTCGCCGTCGGGCAGGTAGAAGTTGTCCTCGAGGCCGACGCGCACGTCGCCGCCCAGGCACAAGGCCGCCATCGCGAGCTGCCACTGCTCGCGGCTGATGCCGATCACCTTCCAGCGCGAGCCCGCCGGCACGTTCTCGGCCTGGAAGGCGAGGTGCCGCGCCGACGCCTTGATCCCGCCCAGCACGCCCATGATGAACGAGAAGTGGTACGGCTTCTCGAGCAGCCCCAGCGACTCGAGCACCGTGTGCGACTCGAGGTGCCCGGTGTCGAAGCACTCCATCTCGGGCTTGGCCCCGTGCTCCTTCATCGCCTTCGCGAACGCGATGATGTCCTCGAACGCGTTCTGGAAGACGAACTTGAACGCGAAGTCCTTCTTCGCCTCGCTCCACTTCGCGTAGTTCATCGAGCCCATGTTCAAGGCCGCGATCTGCGGCCGCAGCGCGAGGTGCGAGACGCGCTCGGTCATCGGCCCGGCGCCGCCCGTCGACCAGTTGATGAGCACCGGGCAGCGCGCCCGGATCTCCTCCTGGATGCGCGCGAACGTCTCCTTCTTCCACGTCGGCGCGCCCTCGTCGGTGCGGGCGTGGATGTGCACGATCGTCGCGCCCGCGTCGAACGCCCGCTTGGCCTCGTCGGCGATCTCGGCCGGCGTGTACGGGATCGCCGGGCAGTGCTTCTTGGTCGTCACCGCGCCGGTCAGCGCGCAGGAGAGGATGACCTTGTCGGAGGACGTCGCGGTGCTCATGGCGGCACCGTCGCGCCCCCGCGCCGCACTGTCAACCGGGCGCACCTTTCACGCGCCGTCGCCGGGCGTCAGCGCCGTCGCCGCCGCGCAGGATGACGCCCTCGACCTCGTCGGTCTCGCCGTCGCAGTCGTTGTCCAGGCCGTCGCACATCTCGGGCGTCGGCGACACCGAGCCCTCGCAGTCGCCCCACGTGCCAAGGGCGCCGCACGTCTGCGTGCCCGGCTGGCACGCGCCGACGTCGCTGGTCTCGCCGCACGCGCGCGTCTCGCCCGGCGTGCACTCGCAGCCCGGGTCGATCGCGCCGTCGCAGTTGTCGTCGAGCCCGTTGCACACCTCGGTCTCCACCGCCGGCGCGTCGCAGCCGCCCCACGCGCCGTTGGTGCACGTCTCGGTGCCGGCGCCGCACGCCGACGCGCACTCGCGCACGAGCCCCTCGTCGACGAGGCCGTCGCAGTCGTTGTCCTCGCCGTCGCACGTCTCGACCGAGATGTTGTCGGCGATCTGCTCGAGCGCGGCGACCAGCGCCGCCGCGTTGTCGGCCTGGAAGTAGCACTGGTTCGGATCCGACGGCGCGTCGTTGGCCGGGTTGCACCCGGCGAGCGCCGTGCCGGCCTCGACCGCCATGAGGTTCAAGGCCGACGCGTCGGTCGCGCCGCCGAACCCGACGATGTACGTGGTCACGCCCGCCGCGTTCAGCGAGCCGATCGCCTCGACGCCGTCGTAGCGCGTGGCGGGGTCGTACGGCGAGCACCACTGCCAGCCGTCGGAGATGAGCACCGCGTACTTCGGCGCGTCGGCGCCGACGAGCGACGGCTCGCTCGCCGCGACCTCGAGCGTCTGCGCCATCGGCGTGAAGTTGCCGGCGTCCGGCGGCGGCGCCGCGAGCGCGCCGAGGATCGCCGTGCGCGAGTCGAGCGCCGGCGCGACGTCGAGCCCGCCCGGTCCGCACCGGTCGGGGCGCGGGAAGGTCATGAGGCCGACCTCGGCCTTGCTCTGGATGCCGGTGAGCACCTGGCCCAGCGCGTCCTTCGCGATGTTCCACTTGGTGACCCCGCCGATCGTCCCGGTCTGCATCGAGCTCGACTTGTCGAGCACGACCATGACGCGCGGCGGCCGGCAGTCGGCCTGCGCGTCCGCGTCGGGCGGGTCGGAGACGAGGCAGGCGAGGACGCAACCGAGGTGGACGATGGGTAGGACGCGCACGGGGTCGGCCTTCAGCAACCCGAGTGCCACTCACGGCGCGTCATATCTCGCGCACTTGCGCGCGCCTCTCGAGGCGCCGGCAACGTGGGTGGCCGGGTCGCGAGGCCTCGCAAACACCCGTACGCAGTGGCGATTACACCAGCCGGAGGACGTCGCGCAGGTCGCTCGTGACGTGCCCGCGCGGGTGCCCGGCCACGTACGTCACCTCGTACGGCGGCGTGTGCGGCGACTGGACGAGGACCACGCGCGCGCCGAGCGCGAGCGGCAGGGCGAGGTCGAGCTCGAAGATGTCGCCGACCACGGTGAGCTCCGCCCACGTCGCGCCGACCTCGTCGAGGAGCGCGCGGAGCCGGTCGTGGTAGCGGCGCCGGCGCAGGAGCACGGCGCGCGACGCGAGCCCGGGGACGGCGAGCTCTGCGGGCACGTCGTCCCAGTCGTCGTCGATCTCGAACTTCTGCGCGTCCCCGCGCACGCGCGACGCGAGCCACGCGCAGCCGCCGCCGGCGAGCTCGTCGAGCGTGCGGATCTTGTCGGCGACCGCCTGCGTGTGCGAGTTGGTGACGACGAACGTCTCCGTGCCCGCGAGCCCGGCGATGACCTCGGCGGCGCCCGCGCGGAACACGGGCCGGCCCTTGGTCTTGCCGTAGTTGTGCTTGTAGAGGACGCCGCCGGTCAGACGACCGCGGTCGACGCGGTTGGCGAACGCGTCGAAGCGATCGAAGACGCGGTCGGCGATCGGCACCATGCGCAGGTACGGATCGACCGACGCCGGCGCGACGGCCTTGCCCTTCCACGTGAACGGATGGCGCTCGGGGGCGGCGGCGAGCTCGGCGCGGACCTCGGCGACGATCGCGTCGACCCTGGCCCTGGCGTCCGGCGTCTCCGCGCCGACCAGCGCCTCCAGGTCCTCGAGGTACCCGGCGACGAAGGGCTCGCCCTCCGCCTCGGCGTCGGTCATCGTGCCGTCGAAGTCGAGACAGAGAACGGGCTTGGCGGTGGCGCTCACTTGGACCTCTGATCGTACACGCCATCCCAGCTGGCGCCCGGCGGCGACGCCGCGAGATCGCGCACGCGCTCGAGGAACACCTGGGTCGGGCCGTCGCTCGGGTGGCGCCCGGCGAGCGCGCGCAGCTCGGCCTCGGCGCTCGTGAAGTCGCGCGCGCGGTAGCAGGTGAGCATCCGCTCCCACGCGACGAGGTCCTCGGTCGAGAGCGGCGACTGGCCGGGCTTGCCGAGGAGCTGGAAGATACGCGCGGCGCGGTCCTTGCCGACGACGCGCACGCGGTCGAGCTCGCGGAACACGAACGCCGAGCCGGCGGCCTGGCGCGTCGCCTCGCCGACGAGGATGTCGACGCCGTACTCCTTGGTGAGCGCCTCGAACCGGGCGCCGAGGTTGACGGCGTCGCCGAGCACGGTGAAGTCGAGCCGCTTCTCGCTGCCCATGTTGCCGACCGACATCGCCCCGGTGTTGATGCCGACGCCGATCTGCACCTGCGGCAGCCCCTCGCTGCGCCAGCGCTGGTTGAGCGGGCGCAGCGCGTCGACCATGGCGAGCGCCGTGGTGCACGCGCGCGCGGCGTGGTCGGGGACGTCGAGCGGCGCGTTCCACCAGGCCATGACGGCGTCGCCGATGTACTTGTCGAGCGTGCCGTCGTGGTCGAGCACGAGCTCGGTCATCGGCGTCAGGTACTGGTTCATGAACTCGGCGAGGCGCTCGGGCGGCAGGCCCTCGGCGATGCGCGAGAAGCCGCGGATGTCGCTGAACAGGACGGTGAGCTCCTTGCGCTTGCCGCCGAGCTGCGCCGCCTCGGGGTTGGTGAGGATGCGCTCGACGAGCGAGCGCGAGACGTAGCGCGCGAAGGCCGAGCGCAGCCGCGCCTTCTCGCGGCCCTCGGTGGCGGCGGCGACGGCGGCGCCGATGGCGGTGACCGCGACGACCGTGAGCACGGGCGCGACCAGCTCGATCACGACGCCGCGCCGCTCGAACGCGAGCTGCACGAGCAGCATCCAGACGAGCAGGATGGCGACGGCGCCGGCGATCGGCAGCCACGCGCGCCGGCGCACGACGTGGAGCTGGAGCATCACGGCGGCGAGGGCGATGAAGGCGAGCGCCGCGAGGTCGGCGACGCCGCCCGAGTCGCGGAGCACGCCGTCGTGCACGAGGTTGTGGGCGAGCGTCGCGTGCAGCTCGACGCCGTCGGTGAGCGGATCGAACGGCGTCGGCACCTTGTCGTACGCGGCGTAGGTGAAGCCGACGAGCAGGAGCTTCCCCTCGAGCTCGCCGGGCGGGACGCGGCCGGCGAGCACGTCGGCGGCCGAGACCCGCGGGAACGGCGTGCCGAGGTAGTTGATGCGCACGGCAGCGCGCGACGACGGGATCGTGCGCGGGCCGAGCGAGACCGCGCCGGTCGGCGCGAAGAAGCGCGTCGGCTGCTCGGTCGCGACCGCGGCGAGCGTGAGCCCGAGCGACTGCACGTAGTGGCCGCCCAGCTCGACGACGAGCGGGATCCGGCGCGCGACGCCGTCGGGATCGCGGTAGTGGTTGACGGCGCCGGCGCCGGCCGCGCCCCTGGCGATGGCCGGCATCGTCGCCGCGACCGCGAACGCCGCCGGGGC
>JAIOII010001417.1 GCA_019912685.1 Kofleriaceae bacterium | reverse complement strand
GTCCTCCTCGAGGGGCGCTGCTACGAGCGCCGCCAGCACCTCCGCGCCCGTCGGCCGCGCGACCGGATCGCGGGCGAGGAGCGCCTTGCACAGCGCGACGAGGTCCTCGAGCCCGTCGGGGAACCCGCCCAGCACCGGCGGCGCCTCGCGCTGCGTCTTCTTGCGCATCACGTCCTCGGCGCGCCCCTCGAACACGCGGCGCGCCGTGAGCGCCTCGTAGAGGATGACGCCGACCGCGTACCAGTCGCTCGCCTCGGACAGCGGCCGGTCCTGCACCTGCTCGGGCGACATGTACGCCGGGGTCCCGACCGCGAGCTGCTCGTGCGTGCGATCGACGTGGACCGCCTCGACGTCGGTGACCAGCCCGAAGTCGAGGATGACGACGCGCCCGGTGCGGTCGACGAGGAGGTTCGACGGCTTGATGTCGCGGTGCAGCTTGCCGGCGCCGTGGAGCGCGAAGAGGCCGTCGCAGAGCTGGAAGAGCGCGCTGCGCAGCCGCACCGGATCGAGCTCGCCGAGCGCCGCGAGCAGCCCCTTCGGCGGGGCGCGCGGCGCGGTCTCGTCGTGGCCGTCGTGCGCGATCTGCCGCGCCGGCGGGCGGACGTGCTCGTGGAACGTGACGCCGTCGACGAGCTCCATGGTGAAGAGCCACTCGTCGCCGAACGTGTGGAGCTCGTGCAGCGCGACCAGGTTCGGGTGCGCGAGGTCGACGAGCGAGCGGAACTCGCGCTTGAAGCGATAGAGCTCGCGCCCGCCCGACGCGGTCAGCGTCTTGAGCGCGACCTCCGCGCCGCGCACGCGATCGAAGACGCGATACACGACGCCGTTGCCGCCGGAGCCGAGCTTGCCGCGAACGTCGAACCGTTCGCCGTCGCTCGTGCTGGGGAGCATCTCCCGAGGATACCGCAGTAGTATCCGCGCATGGCCGAGACCATCTTCTCCAGGATCCTGCGCGGCGAGCTCCCCTGCCACAAGGTGTACGAGGACGACAAGGTGCTGGCCTTCCTCGACATCATGCCGCTGTCGCGCGGGCACCTCCTCGTCATCCCCAAGGAGCCCGCCGAGACCGTCGACCAGCTCTCCGACGAGAGCGCGGCCGCGATCGGCCGGGTCCTGCCGCGGCTCGCGCGCGCGGTCATGAAGGTGAGCGGCGCGACCGCCTACAACATCCTCCAGAACAACGGGGCGCCGGCGCACCAGGCCGTGTTCCACGTCCACTTCCACATCATCCCCAAGCTCGGCGCGGACGGCCTCGGCATCGGGTGGAAGTCGGGCCGGCTCGACGGCGCGGACGGCGCGGCGCTCGCCGGCGAGATGGCCGCGGCGCTGTGAGCCGGGCGATCGCGCTGCTCCTCGCCGCCGTCGCCCTCGGCGGCTGCTTGATGACGCGGTACCTGGCGCAGGCGGCGAGCGGACAGCTCCGCCTGATGTCGCAGGCGCGGCCGATCGAGGAGGTCATCGCCGACCCCGAGACGCCCGAGCGGACCCGGGTGCTGCTGGCGGAGATCGAGGGGGTGAAGGCGTTCGGCGCCCGCATGGGGCTCGACACGTCGCGGAACTACACGAAGTACGTCGAGGTGCCCGCCAGCGGCACGGTGTGGTTCGTGGGCGCCGCCCCGCCGCTCTCGTTCGAGGCGCGGAGCTGGTGCTTCCCGATCGCCGGCTGCTTCACCGGGCTGGGCTGGTTCGACGAGGCCGAGGCGCTGCGTCACCGCGACCAGCTCCTGCGGGATGGCTGGGATGCCATGGCGCGGCCGGCCGGCGCCTACTCGACCGGCGGCTGGTTCCCCGACCCGGTGGTGTCGTCGATGCTCTCCCCCGACGAGGACGCCTACGCCTGGCTGGCCAACATCCTCCTGCACGAGTCGGTGCATGCGACCGTGCTCATCCCCGACGAGATGTACTTCAACGAGGGCCTGGCGGAGTACGTGGGAGATGCGCTCACCGACGTCTGGCTGGTCGAGCGGTTCGGGCCGATGTCGCCGGAGCGGGCGGCCTGGACGGCGGGCCAGGCGGAGCGGCGCGAGCGGGTCGACCGGAGCTTCGCGGCGTTCCAGGCGCTCGACGCCCTCTACAAGTCGACGCAGCCGGACCCGGCCAAGCTGGCGGCCAAGGCCAGGATCATCGACGAGCTCGTTGAAGATCTCGAGCTGTGGCAGCGTCCGAACAACGCGTCGCTCGTCGAGCTGCGCCTGTACAAGGCGCACTACGACGGGTTCGCCCGGCTGGAGGAAGCCTGCGGCGACGCCCGCACCTTGCTGGAGGTGGCCGGGACGCTCGAGCGGTCCGACTTCGAGGAGTCGCTGCAGGAGGACCTCACCCCGGTGCTCGCGCTGATCGAGAAGCGGTGCCGCAAAAATTCTGGATCTGCGCGGCCGGCCGTATCACGCTGAACGTCCGTCCCCGGGAGGTTCCGTGCGCTCCGCAGCTCTGTTGTCCTTGGCGCTCGTCGCCACAGGTCTGTCCGCGACCCCTGCGTCCGCCGAGATCGCCGAGCACATCAAGGTGCGCTCCGGCGAGACGCTCACCTCGATCGCGCGCCGGTACGACTGCACGATCGAGGCGCTCCAGCGCGCCAACGATCTCGAGGGCTCGCTCATCCTCGCCGGCCAGCGCCTCGCGGTGCCGGTGTGCCGCGGCAAGGACGCGGCGAAGAAGCCGGGCCGTGGGCGCGTCGCGCGCGTCGAGAAGATCGAGATCCCGCTGGTCGGGGGCCAGAGCGTCGGCCGGCCGTGGGCCGGCAAGCTGCGCAACGGCGTGAAGCTGCCGACGGGGAACGGCTACCTCATCCGGCGGCCGGCGCGCGCGTACGGCGCGGCGCACGTGGTCGCGCAGGTGCGGCAGGCGCTCCGCACGGTGCGCGCCGACCACCGCGGGCTCCACACGCTGGCGATCGGCGACCTGTCGCAGAAGCGCGGCGGGTCGATCAGCGAGCACCGCTCGCACCAGTCGGGGCGCGACCTCGACGTCGGGTTCTTCTTCAAGCGCAAGCCGGCCGGCTACCCGGCCTCGTTCGTGAAGGCGACCGCGCGCAACCTCGACCGGGCGGCGACGTGGGACCTGCTCGTCGCGTTCGCGCGCACCGCCGACGAGCCCGGCGGCGTGCAGGCGATCTTCGTCGACTACGACGTGCAGGAGCTGCTGTACGAGTGGGCGCTCGAGCGCGGCGTGGATCAGGGCTACCTCGACCGGCTGTTCCAGTACCCCGACGGGAAGGACGGCGGCGCCGGCCTGGTCCGCCACGAGCCGTTCCACGACGATCACTTCCATATCCGCTTCAAGTGCCCGCCGCGAGACGGCGGGTGTCACTGAGCTGCCGGTAAGTCGCCCCGTCACACGGGTTTGATAGGTTCCGCCAAACGTGCGGATCCTCGGCATCGACCCGGGCAGCCGGGTTTGCGGCTACGGCATGGTGATCGCCCCGGCGGGGGGCCAGCTCGCCTACGTCGAGTGCGGCGTGCTCACCGCGCCCGAGCACCGACCGGCGGAGGCGCGGCTCGGCGAGATCGCCCGCGGCCTGGCCGAGGTGCTCGACGAGCTGCGGCCCGACGTCGTGGCGCTCGAGGAGGTCTTCGCGCGCGTCAACGTGAAGAGCGCGCTCGCCCTGGCGCAGGCGCGCGGCATGGCGCTCGCGGTGATCGGCTTGCGCGGGATCCACGTCGCGTCGTACACCGCGCCGCTCGTGAAGAAGACGATCACCGGGCGCGGGCGCGCCGAGAAGGAGCAGGTCGCGCGCATGGTCGCGGCGCTGGTCGGCCTGCGGCGGCCGCCGCGGTCCGACGCCGCCGACG
>JAIOII010000142.1 GCA_019912685.1 Kofleriaceae bacterium | reverse complement strand
CCCGCCGGCAGCGCCGAGATCGCCGACGGATGGCCGCGGATGACCGCACAGATCGCGCGCAAGCCGTTGAGGTACCCGGCGAGCGCCCGCGCCTCGGCATCGGTGGTCGACGCGAGGCTCGAGGCGCCCGGCGGCGGCGATGGCGCCGGGACGACGGTTCCCGCGACCTCGAGCGGCCCGCGCGCGAGGAGCCCTTCGCAGATCCTCCTCAGATCGGTGCCGAACGAGTCCGTGCGCCGCTGGATCTCCGGGATCCGCAGCGGAGCGGCCTCGCCGCGGCCTGTACCACCGGGGAGCGCGACGAGGGCGACGGCGAGTACGACGATGACGAGCACACGCTTCATGGAATTGCCTCCAGCGCCTGCGCGAGGCGAGGCGCATCGACCAGACCCGACCCGGTCGCCGGATCGTTTCCGCCCGGGTCGAGATCACGCGCGGTGGAGCGCAACAGCCCGGGCAGCGCCCTGGCTGCTCGCCTCCGTCTCGCAGGTGGGATGAGCGATAGCGCCAGGGCGCAGGCACCGGCGACGAGCGCACAGGCGCCCGACGACTGTCCGAACGACGCGCTGATCGCGCCCGTTCGTGTCAGCACCGGCAAGCCCTCGCCCGGGCCGCTCACATCGATCCACGGGCCGCGGCGAGCGCCGGGGAGTGGTTGCAGGCCACGGCTCACGCCGGCGATCACGACGGCATCCGTCGCCTGCTCGGGAAACGACGACGCGACGACGTCGCGGTTGCCCGCCGCCGCGATCAGCACCACGCCGGCGTTGGCGGCGTCACGAACCAGATCGAGAAACGACGCAGGTGCGTCGGGAATCACGAAGCTGCACGAGACCACGTCGGCACGCGCGATCGCATCGCGTAGCGCGACCTCCGCCTTGCGGACGTCGATCGCGCCACTCGCGGTCGACGCGCGATACGAGAGCACGTTCGCCTCCGGCGCGAGTCCCGGCGCCGCGGCGGCGCGCGACGCGATCAAGGAGACGCAGCAGGTTCCGTGTCCGTCGTCGTCGCCGAAAGCGGTCTCGGTGCCGTCGGCGGCGAGCGGCTTGACCCACGGGTTCGAGATCGCGCCGCCGACGCGCGCGACCCCGCTATCGATGACGGCGATGGTCACGCCGGCGCCGCGCGTGCGGAGCCAGAGCACGTCGACACCCAGCTGGCTGACGTGCGACGGCACGATCCGGGCCGGCCGCGCACGAGCGACGGCCGGTGCCCACCTCCCCCGAGGGCTCATGGACCAAGCGTAGCGGCTCCGCGCCGTGGCAACTTCCCCCCGCCGGGGTGAGCCGCGGTTAGTCGGTGTGGAGAGGCACGGCCGCCCTCACGGCAACTTCAAGCCGCGCGCGCGCAGCTCGGCGACGCGCGCGCCGTCGACGCGGTGCTCGTGCACCAGCGCGAGCGCGTCGACGAGGTACCTGCGCAGGTGCACGGTGAGCCCCCAGCGCGGCGCCACCTCGAACGCGGCGATCAGCCAGCCCGCGCGCAGCTTGGGCACGAGGATCGCGTTGTTGTCGGCGCGGTGCCGGCTGTACATCTCGCGGAAGCCGGCGTCCGCCGCGGCCGCCGTCACGCGCGCGAGCAGCGCGCGATAGAGCCCGCGGCCGCGCCACGCCGGATGGAACACGCTCACGGTCATGTAGTAGCGACCGAAGGACTCCTGCTGGCCCCAGTAGCCACCGACCGGCGCGCCGTCGGCCTCGAAGAGCATCCGG
>JAIOII010001416.1 GCA_019912685.1 Kofleriaceae bacterium | reverse complement strand
GGCCTTGCGCACGCTGCCGACGGCCCGCGCCGCGATCACGCCGGCGGCGAGGACGCCGTCTGGTTCCGCATCGACGTCGGCCGCGCGCGCAAGGCCGATCCCAAGTGGCTCATCCCGATCATCTGCACGCGCGGCGACATCACCAAGGCCGAGATCGGCTCGATCCGCGTGATGTCGCACGAGACGCGCTTCCAGATCGCCGCGCATGCCGCCGACGCGTTCGACGTCGCCGTCGCGCGCCCGCGGAAGGACCATCCCGATCGCACGGTCCGCACCGCGCGCATCTCGCGCGCGAACGCGCCGGCCCCGCGGGAGTAGCGCGAGCGCTGAGAGGAGAGGGAGGGAGAGGCAGAGGGAGAGGCAGAGCGAGAGGCAGAGGGTTACGGATTCGGATACGGATTCGGACTCGGATTCGGACTCGGATTCGACGAGGTGCACGACCCGCGACCGCGCCTCTGCCCCGACCCGTATGCTGCGTTGACCGTTGACGTTGACGTGGTCGTCGGGGTGATCGTGGACCTTGACGGCGACGGCGACGTGAACGTGGCCGATCGTCCAGGTCCACGTCGCCGTCGCCGTCAAGGTCCACGTCCACGACCACGACCACGACCACGACCACGACCACGACCACGACCACGTCCACGACCCGCCCCCGATGGTCACCATCTCGCGGGCAGCTGTACTAAGGTCCGGGCGTCATGCCCACCCTGCGCGATCGCGTCTTCCGCGATCCGGTCCACGGCCTCATCGAGCTCCGCGGTGACGATCGCCCGATCGGCGAGCTGCTCGAGACGCGCGCCCTCCAGCGCCTGCGCCGCATCAAGCAGATGGGGCTCGCGTGGCTCGTCTATCCCGGGGCCGAGCACTCGCGCTTCTCGCACGCGCTCGGCGCGCTGCACGTCGCCCAGCGGGTCACGCGCCAGCTCAAGCTCGACGGCCGCGTCGCGCTCGACGTGAAGGTCGCCGCGCTCCTCCACGACGTCGGCCACGGCCCGTTCTCGCACGCGTGGGAGCACGTCTTCCCCGGCAGCGACCACGAGCGCTGGGGCGCGCGCATCGTCGCCGAGGATCCCGAGCTGCACGGCGCGCTCGAGGCGCTCGCTCCCGGCCTCGCCGAGACCGTGCGCGCCTTCTGGCACAAGACGTACCGGCCGGCGTTCGCGCGCAAGCTGGTCTCGTCGCAGCTCGACGTCGATCGCCTCGACTACCTGCTGCGTGACGGCCACTTCTCCGGCGCCGGCTACGCCACCTACGACCTCGACTGGATCCTGCACGCGCTCGCCGTCGAGGACGTCCTGCCCGGCGCCGACGATCCGCGCGACCTCGTCATCGACTACCGCCGCGGCACGTACGCGGTCGAGCAGTACCTCTTCGCCCGCTCGTACATGTACGCGCAGGTCTATCACCACAAGACGGTGCGGGCGGCGGAGTGGATGCTGGTCAAGCTCTTCGAGCGCTACCGCGCGCTCGCCGCGAGCGGCGCCGAGCCGCCGGGGCTCGAGGCCGCGGCGATCCTCGCGCGCGGCGGCGAGCTCGCCGTCGAGGGCTACCTGCGGCTCCACGACGTCGC
>JAIOII010001415.1 GCA_019912685.1 Kofleriaceae bacterium | reverse complement strand
CGCCGGCCTGTCGCAGCTCTCGAACGTCGGCGCGGCGCTCATCGAGAACATCCTCTCCGGCGAGTCGGTCGACGCCCTGCCGATCAAGCAGATGGGCGACCTGGCCAAGGCCGTCAAGCCGCCGTCGTCGTGACGTCTCCTCCGGCGGTCAGCCGGCGGCGCGGCGGTAGATCTCGTCGACGCGGATCGACTGACCGCCGATCGTGATCGTCTCGCCCGCGCCGGCCACGTCGCGCTGCCAGTGCCCTCGCTCGGGACGGCGGAAGACCTCGATGCGCGGCTCGTCCTGCGCGACGAGCACGTACTCGCGGAGCGACGGGATGCGCAGGTAGTGCGCGAACTTCTCGCCGCGGTCGTACTCCTCGGTCGCCTCCGACAGGACCTCGACGAGGATCGTCGGGTTGATGAGCGCCTCGCCGAGCACCCGACCGTTGCGCTCCACCTTCTGCACCTCGATCGGACCGCACACCACGGCGACGTCGGCGTAGGTCGAGAGCTGGGTCGCGCGGACGAAGGTCATCGCATCGGACTGGAAGACATCGCAGCCGTCGAGCGCGTTCCTCAGCGCGGCGCCGGTGTTGCTCGCCAGCCGGCTGTGCTCGATCGTGCCGCCGGCCATCGCGTAGACCACGCCGTCGAGCCACTCGTGCTTGGTCTCGCTGCGCTGCTCGGCCGCGAGGAAGTCCTCGTAGCTCACGTAGCTCGGCGCGGGATGCACCATGACGCACGAGGATAGCACCGCGCCGAGCCCGGGCTTGATACGATGGGGTGATGGCCGAGACGTTCCCCCTGTACGCAGGGTCCGGGCGCTTCGAGCTCCGCCGGCGACTGGGCGCCGGCGGGATGGGCATCGTCTACGAGGCGTTCGATCGCGAGCGCAACGCGCTGGTCGCGCTCAAGACCATCCACGCGCGGGACGCGGCGTCGCTCCTCCGCTTCAAGCACGAGTTCCGCGCCCTCGCCCACATCGCGCATCCCCACCTCGTCGCGCTGCACGAGCTGTTCGCCGGCGACGACGGCTGGTACTTCACGATGGAGCTGCTCGACGGGGTGGCCCTCGACGCCTACGCCACCGACGACACGCGGCTGCGGACCGCGCTGGCGCAGCTCGCCCAGGGCGTCCACGCGCTGCACCAGGCCGGCCGCCTCCACTGCGACCTCAAGCCGACGAACATGCTGGTCACCGCCGAGCCGCGCGCGGTGCTGGTCGACTTCGGCGTCATCGCCGAGATCGGCAACGCGCGCACCCGCAGCATCGACGACGACGCGTTCGTCGTCGGCACGCCGCCGTACATGGCGCCGGAGCAGGCGCGCGGCGAGATCACGCCGGCGTCCGACTGGTACGCGTTCGGCGGCGTGCTGTTCCAGCTCCTCACGGGGACGGTGCCGTTCCGCGGCTCGGCGCGCGGGATCCTCGTCGACAAGAACCGGCTCGACGCGCCCGCCGTGCGCTCGCTCGCGCCCGGCGCGCCCGCCGACCTGGCGCAGCTCGCCGACGCCCTCCTCGCGCGCGATC
>JAIOII010001414.1 GCA_019912685.1 Kofleriaceae bacterium | reverse complement strand
TCGGCCGCCGCCGCCAGGGACGTCACCGTGCCCGGGACCGGGGTGCGCCCGCCGCGGCCGGGGCGCCGCACGCCGCCGCTCTGCAGGTTGTCGCGCTCGTCGCGGATCTCGCCGAAGAGCTGCTCGAGCAGGTCCTCCATGGTCACGATGCCGAGGAGGCCGCCGTACTCGCTCACCACGAGCGCCATGTGCACCTTGCGCTGCTTGAAGGTGCGGAACAGGCGCGCGAGCGGCGTCGTGCGCGGCACGAACAGCGGCTCGTGCAGGAGCTCGGACAGCGTGCGCGCCGGCGCCTGGCCCGCGGTGGCCAGGACGAGGTCCTTCGCGTTCAGGATGCCGCGGATGTTGTCCAGCGAGCGCTGGTAGATCGGCACGCGCGAGAAGCCGCGCGCCGCGACCTCCTTGGCGAGCCGCGCCATCGGCAGGTCGTACGCCAGGGCGAACGCCTTGTCCCGCGGCGTCATGATCTGCCCGACGTTCTTGTCGCCGAACTCGAAGACCTTGTGGATGAGGCGGCGCTCGCGGGCGTCGACCTGCCCTTGCGCGCTGCCGGCGTCGACCAGCTTGCGGAACTCCTCCTCGGACAGATCGCCGGCCGACCGCGATCGGCCGCCGCTCGCGAACACCTTGGCCAGCCCCTCGACGATCGTCTGCACGACCCACCGCACCGGGAACACGAGGAACGCGAACAGGGCGAGCGGCCGCGCCGCCGCCCGCGCCCACGCGATCGGCGCCTTGATCGCGAGCGTGCGCGGCACGACGACGCCGACGAGGAGCACGATCGGCGCCACGACGGCGACCACCAGCGCCACGAGCGCCGGCGTCGCCAGCTCGGGCAGGAGCTCGCCGAAGACCACGACGCCGATCCCCGCGAGCGACATGGCGACGGCCTCGCTGCCGAGCAGCACCGACGTCACCAGGCGCCGCGGCTGCGCGAGCAGCCGCAGGACCACGCCGTCGACCGAGCGGCCCGAGCGCGCGAGCTGCTCGCGCTCGACGCGCCGCAACCCGAACAGCGCGACCTCGGAGCCGGCGAAGAATCCCGAGAGCACGATCAACCCCGCGGCTGCGACGAGCCACGGGGCCAGATCACTCCAGTCGAGGGTCATTGGAATGCCCCTCGAGCGGGATCGCTCGAGCCGGGACAGTCCCCGGCTCTCGCGGTACGGAACCGCTCACTGCGTTCGCGGGGGCTCACGATCTCATCTCCGGATCGCACCCAGCGCCGCGCGGATGTCGTCGGGGACCACCGGGAACGACGCGACGAACGAGCTGCCCCGCCCCACGTTCGAATCGACCCAGATGCGGCCGCCGTGCGCCTCGACGTAGGCCTTGGCGAGCGCCAGCCCGAGGCCGCTGCCACCGTACTCGCGCGTCGACGACGAATCGACCTGGAAGAACGGTTCGAAGATGTAGGGCAGCTGCTCGCGCGAGATGCCGATGCCGTTGTCGGTCACCTCGAGGTGGGCGGCCAGCCGGTTGTCCGGTCGCGTCCCGACCCCGCCGGGCACGAGGGCCCCGAGCTTGACGGCCACGGAGACGTGGCCGCCATCGGCGGTGAACTTCACGGCGTTGCTCACGAGGTTCCATAGCACCTGGCGAATCTGGCGGCGATCGCCGATGGCGCGCAGCGGATACTCGATCGTCGACTCGAGCGTGATGTTGTGCTTGGTCGCCTGCGGCGCGAAGCTCGCGACGACGCTCTCGACGACGTCGACCAGCGGCACCTCGGCCTCGTCGACCGGGGTGCGGTGCGCCTCGACCCGCGACATGTCGAGCACGCTGGTGATGAGCTGGAGCAGCTGATCCGCCTTGCCGAGGATCGTCTGCACGTACTCGCGCTGATCGTCGCTCAGCGGGCCGGCGAGGCCCTCGAGCAGCATCTCGGAGTAGCCGATCACGCTGGTGAGCGGCGTCCGCAGCTCGTGCGACATCGTGGCGAGGAAGTTGGACTTCACACGATCGGCGTCGCGGAGGCGCGTGACCGCCATCTCCAGGCTCTTGTTCTTCTGCTGGAGCTCGGCGTAGCTCACGCTCACCGCGGCCTCGTGCGCCACGCCGGTGAGGCGACGCGCGTAGGCCTGATGCAGGACGAGCGCGCACAGCTCGGCCGCGCTCCCGGCCGCGGCCTCGTCGCCGTTCTCGAGCACGACCCAGCCGACGCGCTCGCCCTGGTACTCGAGCGGCGCGCGCGCCCCGGCGCCGCCCGCCAGGTCGGCGGCGGCCAGGAGCTGCTCGTCGAACGAGAGGACGGCGACGCCGCACCGGTAGGCACGCGCCAGCGTGCGGGCGAGATCATCCAGATCCGCAGACGACAGCAACTTGGACAGCTCGAGATACTCGTCGAGCGGATCGACGCTCGCGCCGGTCACGCGACCAGGATATCACGTTCGCTGCCACCCACATGGGCACACACGGTGCGCATGAAGTCGTCGCGGGCGACGCCGAAGCGCTGCGAGAGCTTGAACGTCGGCTCGAGCGCGTCCCAGGTCGCGCCGAGGACGGCGAAGAACGTGGGCAGGACGCCCTCGCCGGAGACGGCGCTGGCGGTGTGCAGCCTGCGCTCCGGGAGATCGAAGCGGTCGGCGGTGTCGAGCGGCACGCAGTCCGGCAGATCGCGCTTGTTGTACTGGACGATGATCGGCACGCGCAGGTGGAGCTCGGCCAGGTTCTTGCCGAGCCCGATCCACGAGTCGCGGTTCTCGTCGAGGCGCGCCGGATCCGAGTGGGCGACGAACACGATGCCGTCGGCGCCCTGGAGCACGACGCGCCGCGTGGCCTCGTGCATCGGCTGGCCGGGGACCGTGTACACCTTGATGCGGAACGAGAGCCCGTTCGAGCGGAAGAACACGGGCAGGAGATCGAAGAACAGCGTGCGATCGTCGCGCGTCTCGAGCGTCATGAGCCGGCCGCGGTTGAGCGTGTCCACCTTCCCGTGCAGCGCGCGCAGGTTGGTCGTCTTCCCGGACAGCGGTGGTCCGAAGTAGACCAGCTTGAGCGTCAACTGCCGTTCGTTGAAATCGACCTGCGCCACGCGATCGCTCGAAACCTGAGCGTACGCCGCAGGTGGACCGGATTCAACGCAGCGCCGGGGTACGCGCGGGGATGCGGCCGCTCTGGATTGGCCGGTAGACGCCCGTGGGTGCTCGCTTCGGCGGCGACGCCGAGGAGGGACTGGCGGGGTCGGCGGCCTGGCGCTTCTGCGCCATGTAGAGCCCCCACAGGAGCCCACCCACGATGAGCAGCACGAAGACGAGGAGGAGCGCCAGGAAGCTACCCCGCCGATAGCCGCCCGGGCGCGGAGCCGAGGCCGTCGCGAGCATGGCGGCCTGGGCGATCTTGCCGGTCCGCGCGAGGCGGGCCGCGGCGATGGCATCGCCGGGACGATCGCGGAGGACGGCCCGGTACTTGCGCGCGAGCCAGGGCTGCTCGCCGAGGGTCAGCGCGAGCGACGCGGCGCGATCGTGCTTCGCCGGGTCATCCCAGCGCGCGATGCAGTCTTCCCAGGCGGCGGCGAGCGCGTCGGAGGCCGTGTCGGCGGCGGCCCACGTCGCCATCCGCTCGACGGTGAGGCCGCAGCGCGCGCACGCGTCGCCGGTGACCGGGCGCAGTCCGCATTTCGGACACTCGACGCCATCGGCGTCGGTTCCGCCGTCGGCGCCGGAGGCGGCGGACGCCGAGGACGCGGTCGCGCGCGAGTCGTGACCGCAGGCGGGGCAGCGAGCGAGGAGCTCGGCGCCGGTCACGGTCCAGGTCGGGTCGACCAGTGCGCGACACTGCTCGCACTCGATTCGCACCAGCGCATCATAACGGGGACGGGGCGCCGGCGCAGTGGCCATGCGGCCATCGGACGCGATAGGATCCTTCCGGGGCACGGCGGTGCTCGCGATGGTTTGAGCCTCCCGTACTCGAACCAAGGAGAGTGGAGAAGATGAAGGAAGCAGCTCGTCAGCAGATCGCACGCCTCGGGGCAATCGACATCGAGCCGGCCCGGCCCGCACCGACAGCGCCCGCGCTCGCGCTGCTCCTCGCGCTCGATGCGTGGAGCGAGCCGGAGGACCTCTTCGCGGGGCTCGGCCGGGACGCCGACGCGCGCGCGGCGCTCGCCCGCACGCTGGTCTCGCTGATCGACGCCGGCGTGATCGTCGTCGCCGAGACTCCCGAGGCGGCGCAGGACGAGCGCTTCGCCGAGTTCTGGCGCTGGGGCGCAGGCGCCGCGCACTGGTTCTTCGGCCAGAAGAACCCTCGCTTCCTCCAGCCCGAGGAGCTCGAGGGCGTGCTCGCCGCCCAGCTCGCCGCGCACCCGGCGCCGCCGCTCTTCGTGCGCCACGACGAGCGCCGCGACCGCATCGACCTTCCGCCACCGACCGACGACGCATTCCTGCAGATCGCGCGCGCCCGCCGCAGCTCGCGCGCGTTCGATCCCGGTGCCGCGGTGCCGGCCGGTGTGGTGGCGGACTGTCTGCACGCCGGCCTCGCGATCGTCGGCGTGTTCGACGGCTCGGTCGCCGGCGAGGGCGAGCTGCCGCTGGCGATGGCGCCTTCGGGCGGCGGGCGCCACCCGTATGAAGGCTTCCTGCTCGCGCGTCGCGTCGACGGGCTCGAGCCGGGCGTATACCACTACGGCAGCGCCGAGCATTCGCTCGTGCCGGTCGACGGTGACGGCGCCCTCGACGTGGCGCCGCTGCTCGGCGATCAGGCGTGGTTCGCCGACGCCGCCGCCGTGATCTTCCTCGTCGCGCACTTCGAGCGTACGGCGTCGAAGTACACGCACCCGAACGCGCTGCGCGTCCTCCTGATCGAGGCCGGGCACATCGGCCAGAACGTCCTCCTTCGCGCCTGCGCGCACGGCCTGGCCGCGACGCCGACCGGCGCGCTCGCCGACCGCCGCGTCGAGGCGGCGCTCGCGCTCGATCCGGTGCGGCAGGCCGCCGTGTACGCGATCGGCCTGGGTCGGCGCGCCGCGCCGAGCGATCCCTCGGGCGTCAGAGCGACGCGCGCATCGGGACCGGCACGAAGAGGAGGATGAAGACGATGATCATCGCGATCGCGAGGCGGCGGCGGGCGCGGTCGAGCGGCGGTCCGACGACGGGCGGGTGGTACTCGCCGCCGGAGAGCGAGCGCATGCCGGTGAGGGCGAGCGCCCAGATGAGCCACGGCATGACCGAGACGGCGGCGTAGCCGAGGGACTCGAGCGTGTCCAGGCCGGCGTCGGCGGCGAGGAGGAAGAGGACGACGCCGCCGACGAGCGCGACGGCGAGGAGGCCGCGGTGCAGGTACGCCGAGATGCGCTCGTGCTTGTCGTCGAGCCACGCGCGCATGACGTGGCCGCCGTCGAGCTGACCGATCGGGATGAGGTTGATCATCGTGACGAGGAGGCCGACCCACGCGGCGAACGCCATCGGGTGGAGGTTCACGTCCATGCCGTTGGCCGGCAGCCAGCGGCCGAAGAGCGCGTACTTGGTGAGGCCGTAGAGGATCGAGTTGCCCTCGAGCGCGCTGTCGGGCGGGATCGGCCCGACCGTCGACAGCTCGAGGCCGATGACGAGCGCGGGGATCGCGATGACGAGGCCGGCGAGCGGGCCGGCGGCGCCGACGACCAGGAGCTGGTTGCGATCGCGGATCGGCGCGCGCATGCGGATGACCGCGCCGAGCGTGCCGAGCGTGATGAAGGGCGGCAGCGGGATGAAGTACGGCAGCGAGACGTCGAGGCCGTAGCGGCGGGCGGCGACGTAGTGGCCCATCTCGTGGCAGACGAGGATGCTCATGAGCGTCGCCGAGAACGCCACGCCGCCGGCGAGCCACGTGGTGACGCACGTCGCGACGAACAGTCCGGCGTGGATCGCGTACTGGCGCGCGGCGGCCATCGCGCTATGTTGCCTCGCCGCCGGCGCAGCGCAAGCGATGACGCCGCGCAGCGCATCGAACCGCCATGACGTCCCGCGACCCCGACGCTGCCCTCGCCGGCATCGAAGCCGAGCTGATGGGCGAGGCCGCCCAGTCGCTCGGCCTCGCCGGCAGGAAGATGGAGGAGGCGCTCGCGCGGCTCACCGCGTGCCCGGCGGACGCGCGGCCGAGCCTCCGGCGCCTCCTGCTCGAGGCGGCCGCCGAGGCGACCTTCGCGTACGTGGTCGTGCGCGAGTCCCTGGGCTGGCGCGACACCGACGCCGCGCTCGACCTCTACGGCGTGCCGATGGACGTGCGCGCGCGCCTCGGCGCACGCCCCGCCGACGACTGACGCGAGGCGATCAGTACGGCATCGACGTGATCTCGCCGCCCTCGACGCCGAGGAGCGCGGGCTCGCGGACGAGCTGGCCGTCGGAGCCGACGCTCGCCGGCATGCAGGCGC
>JAIOII010001413.1 GCA_019912685.1 Kofleriaceae bacterium | reverse complement strand
CGCCCGACGAACACCGCCGGCGGCCGCGGCGGCGGCACCGGCGCGACCACCGCCTCCGCGCGCTTCTTCGCGGCCGGCTTCTTCGCCGCCGCCTTGCGTGGCGTCGCGGGCGCGCGCTTCTTCGCCGGCGTCTTGCGCGCTGGCCGTCGCGCCGTGCGAGGTTTCGACCCGCGCGTCACTTTCGCCTGTACCAGTAGCCTGGACGCCGGCTCGTATGTGCCACGGCCAGGACGGTAATCACGTCGCCATCGATGCGATAGGGGAGGACGAACGGAAGCCCCGTCAACGTCAGGACGCGGACGGTCTTCTGCGTCCGATGAGCAGGCCCCATCTCGGGGAACCGAACGAGCATGTCGAGTGCGGACCGGACGGCTCGATCGAGGTTCTCATCGAGCGTCGGTGAGTCGTGCCGCTCGGACGCCTCGACCATGTCACGCATCGCGTCGCGATGCAGGCGAGCGATCATCCGTTGCCCGCCGCCGCTCGTCGACGCCGACGCTCCTCGAGGAACGCGTCGAACTCTTCGAGCGAGACGGTCTCGGCGGTGCCCGCATCGACCTCGGCGGACCGGCGGGCGATCTCCGCGTCCCAGGCCTCGGTCGCATCCGCGTCGACCTGCTCGTCGCCGAGGCGCTCGTCGATGATCGAGCGCAGGCGCCGGAGCTCGTCCTCCGGTAGCTGCATCACCTGCCGGAACAGGTCAGCTGGCATCACCATGCCCCCAGTCTACCCCAACCCCCTAGACGTCCAGCTCGTCGATCTCGTGGGCGTTGTCGGTGATCAGCTTGAAGCGGGCGGCGACGTCCTTGCCCATGAGCTCGGAGATGACGTTGTCGGTGGCGAGCTCCTCGCCCGACGGCACGCGCACGCGGAGCGCGGCGCGCGTCCTGGGGGCGAGGGTCGTCATCTTCAGGGTCTCCGGGTTCATCTCGCCCAGGCCCTTGAAGCGCGTGATGCTCGGCCGGGCGTTGCCCTTCTGGTGCTGCTTGATGAGCCGCTCCTTGTGGAGGTCGTCGAGCGCCCAGTAGGTCTCCTTGCCCAGGTCGATGCGGTAGAGCGGCGGCTGCGCCAGGTAGATGTGGCCCGCGTCGATCAGCTTCTTCATGTGGCGGAAGAAGAAGGTGAGCAGCAAGGTCGAGATGTGATGGCCGTCGGCGTCGGCGTCCATCAGGAGGAAGATCTTGCCGTAGCGCAGCTTGCCGAGATCGAGCTGCTCGCCCATGCCGCAGCCGAGCGCGCTGACGATGTCCTGGAGCTCCTTGTTCGACAGGAGCTTCTGCGCATTCGCCTGCTCGGCGTTCAGCACCTTGCCGCGCAGCGGCAGGATCGCCTGCGTGCGCCGGTCGCGGCCCTGCTTGGCCGAGCCGCCGGCGGAGTCGCCCTCGACGATGAACAGCTCGCTCTCCTCGGGATCCGTCGACGCGCAGTCGGCGAGCTTGCCCGGCAGGTTGAGGCGGTGCGACACCGCCGACTTGCGCGTCACCTGCTGCGCCGCCGCGCGCGACGCCTCGCGCGCCCGCGCCGCGATGATCGCGCGCGCCACCACGGCCTGCGCCCAGTTGGGGTTCCCGTTGAGGTAGTTCTCGAGCGCCGGCCGCACCAGCGCCTCGACCTGCGCCGCCACCTCGGGGTTGTTGAGGCGGTTCTTGGTCTGGCTCTGGAACTGCGGGTCGTGCACGTAGGTCGACAGGATCGCGACCACGCCCTCGCGGATGTCCTCGGCGGTGAGCGTCACGCCCTTGGGGTCGAGGCCGTGCGTCGAGATGTAGTTGCGCACCGCCTTCAGGACGGCGTCGCGCAGGCCCTTGTCGTGGGTGCCGCCGTCGGGCGTCGGCACGCTGTTGACGTGGCTCTTGATGAGCTCGTCGGTCGCCTCGGTCCACGCCAGCGCCAGCTCGACGCCGAGCTTGGCGTCGTCGTCGCGCTTCTCGAAGTAGAAGACCGCGCCGCCCGCCGGCACCTGCGGCTTGCCCCGCTGCGTGATGAGCGCCGGCAGCCACTCGGCGATGCCCTTCTCGTGCAGGTAGCGGTGCGTCGCCGGCCCGCCCTCGGCGGTCTCGTCGATGAAGATCATCTCGAGGCCGTGGTGCAGGTAGCTCTTGGTCTCGAGCCGCTCGGCGATGAGCTCGGGGTCGAACGAGAGCTTGCCGCCGAAGACCTCGTCGTCGGGGCGGAACTTCACGAGCGTGCCCGAGCCGCGCGCGTTGCCGAGCGTCTTGAACTTCGCGGTCACCTCGCCGCGCGCGAACTTCATCTCGTGGCGCTCGCCGTCGCGCTTCACCTGCACGACGAGCTCGCTCGACAGCGCGTTCACGACCGCCGAGCCGACGCCGTGGAGCCCGCCCGACACCGCGTAGCTCTTGCCGCGGTCGAACTTGCCGCCCGAGTGGAGCGTCGTGAAGACCACCTCGAGCGCGGTCTTCTTGTACTTGGACATCATGTCGATGGGGATGCCGCGGCCGTTGTCCTCGACCGTCGCGCTCTTGCCGTCCTTGTGCAGCGTGACCTCGACCTTGGTCGCGTGCCCGTTGATCGCCTCGTCGATCGAGTTGTCGACGAGCTCCCACAGGAGGTGGTGGTAGCCGTCCTTGCCGGTGCCGCCGATGTACATGCCGGGGCGCTTGCGCACCGGCTCGAGGCCCTCGAGGACCTGGATCTCGTTGCCCGAGTACTTCTTGGGGCTCGCCATGGCTACTTGCCCTCCGTCGACGGAGCCGACGTCCCGAGCGACGGGATGGTCACCGGCTGCCTGGGCACCGAGAACGTGGTGCGCTTCTGGAGCTGGTGGCCCTTGCCGCCGCGGCCGCTCGTCTGCTTCGGATCGATCTTCTGCGCGAAGTCCTTACCGGCGGCGTTCTCGAGCGCGAACATCGTGCCCTTCTCGCCGGTCAGGAACCCGATCACGTGGTCGTCGTCGGCGGTCTTGATGACGGTGACGCCGCGGCCCGGGCCCTCGAGCTTGGCGATCTCCTCCGCCTTGCACTGGAGCACGTGCCCCTTGTGCGTGGCCGCGATGACGAGGTCGGCGTCCTTCACGCCGACGACGCCGATGATCTCGTCGCCCTCGCTCGGCCTGGCGAAGCGGCGGCCCGCCTTGGTCGTGACCTCGGTATGACCGGCCATCGCGAAGCGGAGGCCGAAGCCGTTCCGGCTCACCGCGAGCATCGTCTCCGGCACGGCCGCCGGGCCGGACAGCCGCGGATCGAGCGACATCGCCGCGACGATCCGCTCGCCGTCGCCGAACTTGAAGTACTTCTGCGCCGGGTCGCCGTAGCCGGTCGTGGCTGCGATGTCGTTGATCTTCACGACGTACGCGAAGCCGCGGTTGGTGAAGAAGATGACCTTCTCCTTGGTCGAGCCGGGCAGGACCGCCATGACCTCGTCGCCCTCGCGGGTGCGCGTCGACGTCGGGTCCTTGAGCTCGCGCACGCGCTTGAGCCAGCCGTCGCGCGTGACCACCACGTTGGCGTCCTCGTCGACGATGAAGGCGTCCTCGCTGACCTCGATCTCCTCGGCCGCCGCGCCGGTCTTGGTCTTGCGCTTGCTGCCGTGCGCGGTCTTGATCTCCTCGAGATCGCCCTTCACCACGTCCCAGAGCTTGGCCTCGCTCTTCAGGATGGCGCGGATCTTCTTGGCCTGCGCCTCCTTCTCGGCCAGCTCCTCGCGGATGATCTTGATCTCCAGCTTGGCCAGCTTGTAGAGCTTGAGCTCGAGGATCGCGTCGACCTGGATCTCGTCGAGGCCGAAGCGCTTCATCAGCTTCTGCGCGGCGTCGGCCTTGCCGTCGGAGGCGCGGATGATCTTGATGGTCTCGTCGAGGGCATCGAAGATCTTGGCGAAGCCCTCGAGGATGTGGATGCGCCGCTCGAGCTGGCGCAGCTCGTGGCGGAAGCGCCGGCGCGTGACCCGCATCCGGAAGTCGAGGAAGTGCTGCAGCACCTCCTTCAGGCCCATGCGCTGCGGCTGCGCCGGGGGCTCCGGGTTGGCCTCGCCGTCGTCCTCGCCCGCGGCGGTCTCGTCCTCCTCGTCGTCGCCGTTGGCCGGCACCAGGGCGGTGATGTTGAGGTTGAAGTTCTGCTGGAGCGGCGTGTGCTTGTAGAGGTACGCCATCACCACCGTCGGATCGGCCTCGCGCTTGATCTCGAGCACGATGCGGACGTCGGTGGTGGACTCGTCGCGGACGTCGAGGAGGAAGGGCAGCTTCCTCGACAGGATCACCTCGGCGATCTTCTCGACCAGCGACGCCTTGGTCATCGCCCACGGGATCGAGGTGATGACGATGTCGGTCCCGCCGCGCTTCTTCTCCTCGAGCTTGTACTCGCCGCGGACGCGGATCGCGCCCTGGCCGGCGTCGTAGATCTCGCGCAGCTCGGGCTTCGAGTTGAGGATCTGGCCGCCGGTCGGGAAGTCCGGGCCCTGCACGAACTTCATGAGGTTCGTCGTCGTCAGGTCGCGGTCGCCGATGAGCGCGATCGCGGCGTCGACCACCTCGCCCAGGTTGTGGGGCGGGATGTTGGTCGCCATGCCGACCGCGATGCCGGTCGACCCGTTGACGAGCAGGTTGGGGAAGCGCGCCGGCAGGACCTGCGGCTCGACGGTGGTGCCGTCGTAGTTGGCCCGCATCGGCACGGTCTTCTGGTCGAGCTCGCGCAGGAGGTCCATCGCCGGCGGCGCCAGGCGGCACTCGGTGTAGCGGTAGGCCGCGGCCTCGTCGCCGTCGAGCGAGCCGAAGTTGCCGGAGCCGTCGACCAGCGGCAGGCGCAGCGTGAAGTCCTGCGCCATGCGCACCATCGCGTCGTAGACCGACGAGTCGCCGTGCGGGTGGTACTTGCCGAGGACGGAGCCGACGACCTTGGCGCTCTTGCGATGCTTGGCTTCCGGGCGGAGATGCTCCTCGTAGAGCATCGCGTAGAGGATGCGGCGCTGGACCGGCTTGAGGCCGTCGCGCACGTCGGGGAGGGCGCGGGCCGTGATGACCGAGAGCGCGTAGTTGAGGTACCGGCGCCGGGCCTCGGCCGCGAGCGCGGTGTCGTCCTCGCCGCCCCCGCCGCCGCCTCCATAGATGTTGGTGGGGGGCGCGCCGGCATCTCCGCCGCCGCCGGCTCCCGCCTTCGTCTTTGCCTTGCGCCCTTCCCTGGGCGCGACTGTCGCTTTCTTGGCCATGATGCTGCCGGTCGAAGGGGGGTCGACCTTACTCGGCTCGCCGAAAAGGTCTAGCTGGTCGGGATCGGTAACGGGTTCCACGGCTCCTCCTCGGGTCCCCGAAGGGCGGCGTATCACGCCCCGCTGACGCCGCAGCTATGGCCCGTCATGAAAGGCTTTTTGCTCGGCGCGGGGCTGGCGTGGTACAGGGGGATTTCCGGGCCATGGTCGACAGACGACACCGCGCGCGCAAGAAATCCACCCTCGACATGGGTGGAAAGCTGCCCGCCAAGAGCGGCACGCTGCGGCTCTTCTTCCTGCTCGCCGTGATGGTGCTGGTGAACCTGTACGTGTTCGTCTGGCGCGACGGCACGTCGATCGGCGACATCCGCAAGAAGGCCCAGGACGCCGAGATCGGTCAGGTCGGCCTCGCCGGCGGCCCGAGCGGCGCGAAGGCGCCCGCCGACGACGGCGCGAAGAC
>JAIOII010001412.1 GCA_019912685.1 Kofleriaceae bacterium | reverse complement strand
AGCTCCTGAGCGGCGCGCCGCTCAGGAGCTCCATCACGAGGTAGAGCGTGCCCTCCGCCGTCTCGCCGAAGTCGATCACCTGCACCGTGTGCGGCGAGCTCAGCCGCGCGGCGAGCGAGACCTCGCGCAGGAAGCGGCGGGCGGCGTTGCGGTCGCCGAGCATCGCCGGGTGCACGACCTTGATCGCGACCTCGCGCCCGATCGAGATCTGGAGGCCCCGGTACACCATGCCCATGCCGCCGGCGCCGATGCGCTCGCGGATGAGGTAGCGGCCGTCGAGGCTCTTGCCGACGAACGCGTCGCCGCCACTCTCCGCGCGCTCGTGGCTCATGGCCATTCGACGCGGACGCCGCTCGTGCCCACGCCACCGACCACGAAGAGCCACAGGTCGTCGGTGCCGTGCTGCAGGTGGTAGTCGCGCCCGCGCACGAGCGTCGCGCCGCCGCGCGAGACTACCGGGTCGTGGCCGCTCGGCACGTCGACGACGTGCAACGCCAGCGACGGCACCGCCGCCGCCATCGTGACGGCCAGCTCGCGGCCGCCGCCGGCCGACACCTCGTACGAGCCGCTCGCCTCGCGATAGCCGTCGGCGTCGCCGGCGGTGACGGAGCCCGGCTCGGCGACCGCGATCGCCGGCGGCTGGCGGAAGGCCATCACGTACGCGCGCGCGTCGGGGCAGGGGCGCGCGCCTGCGCCGTGACCGACGTGCAGCATCGTGTCGGCGGCGTAGTCGCCGGCGCTCACGGCGCCGCCGCGCTGCCAGTCGAAGGAGAGCCCGGCGACGACGACACCCGTGGCACGACGGACCTCGGTCACGCGCGTGCCGTCGGCGCCGGCCTGCGGCTGCGCCGCGAAGAGCACGCGGTCGCCGCTCGCGCTGTCGAACACGCAGGTGTAGCTCGCGGTCGTGCCCGCGTAGTGATCGCGGTAGGACGTCGTCGAGTCGAGATCGAGCGGCACCGGCGCGGACGGCGCCGCCGGCCCGTCCCAGTCGGCGTGGTCGACGCGGGCGCGATCGAAGCTCGCGTACGTCGTGAGGTACTGGTCGTCGCTGTCCATCGACACCGTGACCTCGTCGTGGCGGTGGATGCGCCCGTCGGGCAAGATGGTGAAGGTCGAGGTGCCGCTGCCGACGCTGGCGGCCTCGGCGCCGTCGGCCCACGTCCCGCGGACCTGCACGACCGCGTCGCCGACGGCGAGCTCCGTGAAGCCAGGCGCCGCAGCGTCGGAGCGCCAGCTGAACACGGTCTGCCACCGCGTGACCGCGGCGTAGCGATCGAACGCCTGGGGGCTGGTCATGAAGAGCTGTGCGTCCGAGCCGCGGCGGCTCGTCAGCGAGATCGGGCCCGTGAGCCCGTCGGAGGTCGTGCCGCGATCGAACGTGATCGCGACGGCCTCGTTGTTCACCGTCCACACGTCGCCGCCGGCGGTCACGTTGCCGGCGTGCGCGTCGCTGCAGTCGAGCTCGGCGTCACCGGCGCAGTCCTGGTCGACGCCGTCGCCGCAGACCTCGCGCGCGCCGGGATGGATCGCCGCGTCGGTGTCGTCGCAGTCGGGGCGCGCCACGCCGCACGCGGCGTAGCCGTCGCCGTCATCGTCGGGGC
>JAIOII010001411.1 GCA_019912685.1 Kofleriaceae bacterium | reverse complement strand
CGTGACGTCCCCGCGGCGCGGGACGCTGACGTCGAAGCCCGCGGCGCCGGCCTCGGGCGACGCGCGCAGCCGCACGACGACGCCGCTGGTGGCGACGGTCACGTGCATGACGTGATGGCGCCCGAGCTTCTGCGGCACCATCTTCAGCTCCTTCTTGATCCAGCCCGCGGTCTCGGGCGCGTGCACCTCGAGGCCCTCGACGACCTTCTCGACCCGCAGGTCGTGCGCGAAGATCGACGACGACGGGACATCGAGCGCCATCGTCGCCTCGAGCCCCCAGCCCACGCGCTGCACCATCCGCGCCTCGTAGGCCGCGCCGCTCCACTGCACCGTGAGCGTCGCGTCGGCGTCGGGCAGGTCGTGCGCCGCGAGCAGGGCGCCGAGCGCGCTCACGCTCTTCTCGCGCAGCCGCTGCAGCTCGCCGACGATCTGGTCGAGGTCGGTGCCCTGCCCACCCCGCACCTTGAGGAGCTCGCGCTTCACGATCTCGCCGATCGACGCGGCGACTGACGCGGCGCAGCGGTTGACGGGTGCGTCCCCGTGCGCATGCGGCTCCACGGCGTCCAGCGCCACGCGCCCGAGCTGCTCGATCGCGCGTGCGGCTTCCTCGGCCGTCCGGTCGCGCTGCGCCTTGCGTTCACGAGCCTGGACGAGCCCGTGCTCGGCCTGCAACACCGCGACACCAAAGTCGATCGCGTCGCGCAGGAAGGCCAGGTAGTTGATCTCGAGCGCCGACTCGGAGGAATCGCCGTAGAGATACCGCATCGTCACCTCCACCCGAGATGGTAACAGCGTCCGCGCCCGACGGCGCGCTGCGCGCCAAAGCGTAACCAAGGGTACGAACCTCTCCAGGTAGGTTCGGGTATGTTGCGTCGTCATGCCCGCAGCCGTCCCTCCCAGCCTTCCTCAGCGCGCCCGCGTCGTCGTCATCGGCGGCGGCGTCATCGGTTGCTCGGTCGCGTACCACCTCGCCCACATGGGGTGGAAGGACGTCGTCCTGCTCGAGCGCGATCGCGTCACATCCGGAACCACGTGGCACGCCGCCGGCCTGATCGTGACGTTCGGCTCGACGTCGGAGACGTCGACCGAGATGCGCAAGTACACGCGCGATCTCTACGCGCGCTTGCCCGCCGAGACCGGCCAGGCGACCGGCTGGAAGCCCGTCGGCTTCATCGAGGTCGCGTGCGATCGCGATCGCCTCGAGGAGTACCGGCGCGTGTCGGCGTTCAACCGCCACTGCGGCGTCGACGTCCACGAGATCTCGCCGCGGCAGGTCGAGGATCTCTTCCCGCTCGCGAAGACCGACGACCTCCTCGCCGGGTTCTACGTCAAGGAGGACGGCCGCGCCGATCCGGTCGACGTGACCATGGCGCTGGCGAAGGGCGCGCGCCTGGCGGGCGCCACGATCGTCGAGGGCGTCGCGGTCACCGGCGTCACGAAGCGGCGCGGCGTCGTCACCGGCGTGACGACGAGCGCCGGCGACATCGAGGCCGAGTACGTCGTCAACTGCGCCGGCATGTGGGCGCGCCAGCTCGGCCAGCGCTCCGGCGTCAACATCCCGCTCCAGGCCGCCGAGCACTACTACCTCATCACCGAGAAGATCCCGTCGCTCTCGGCGTCGTTCCCGGTGCTCGAGGATCCCGGCTCGTACGGCTACTTCCGCGAGGAGGTCGGCGGCCTCATGATCGGCATGTTCGAGCCGGTCTGCGCGCCGTGGAACGTCGGCGGCATCCCCGACGACTTCTCGTTCGGCGAGATCCAGCCCGACTGGGAGCGCATGACGCCGTACCTCGAGAAGGCGATGGCGCGCGTACCCATCTCGCTCGAGGTCGGCGTGAAGAAGTTCTTCTGCGGTCCGGAGAGCTTCACGCCCGATCTCCAGCCGTGCGTCGGCGAGGCGCCCGAGCTGAAGAACTACTTCGTCGCCGCCGGCCTCAACTCGATCGGCATCCTCACCGGCGGCGGCCTCGGCCGCGTGCTCGCGCACTGGATCATCCACGGCCGTCCCGACGTCGACGTCACCGCGATGAACATCGATCGCCTGCACACGTACCAGGCGAACCCCGAGTACCGGCGGACGCGCACCGTCGAGTCGCTCGGCATGGTCTACCAGTGCCACTACCCGACGCGCTCGATGGAGACCGCGCGCGGCGCCAAGACGTCGCCGTTCCACGATCGCCTCGTCGCGCGCGGCGCCTGCTTCCGCGACGTCAGCGGCTGGGAGGGCGCGGACTGGTACGCGCCGCCGGGCGTCGCGCCGGATCCCGGCCCGCTGTCGTGGGGCCGCCAGCGCTGGTTCCCGTACTGGCAGGCGGAGCACGAGGCGGCGCGCACCGGCGTCATCCTCATGGACATGTCGTTCATGTCGAAGTTCCTCGTGCAGGGACGCGACGCGGGGCGCTGCCTGAACTGGATCTCGGCCAACAACGTCGACGGCGCGGCCGGCACGATCACGTACACGCAGTGGCTGAATCACCAGGGCGGGCTCGAGGCCGACCTCACGGTCACCAAGCTCGGCGACGAGCGCTACTGGGTCGTCGCCTCGGACACGGTGCACCGCCACGTCGAGACGTGGATGCGCCGCCACATGGACGACCACCACGCGATCGTCACCGACGTCACCTCGGCGTACGCGCAGCTCAACATCCAGGGCCCGCGCTCGCGCGAGCTGATGGCGCTCGTCACCGGCGCCGACCTGTCGAACGAGGCCTTCCCGTTCCGCCGCGCGCAGGAGATCGACATCGGCTTCGCCCGCGTCCTGTGCGTGCGCATCACGTACCTCGGCGAGCTCGGCTACGAGCTCTACATCCCGGCCGAGCAGGCGACCCACGTGTACGACCGCCTCGTCGCCGCCGGCGCGCGCGTCGGCCTCCGCCACGCCGGCTTGAAGGCGCTGGCGAGCCTGCGCCTGGAGAAGGCGTACCGCGACTACGGCCACGACATCGACAACACCGACAGCGTGCTCGAGGCCGGCCTCGGCTTCGCCGTCGATCTGAAGAAGCCGGGCGGCTTCCTCGGCAAGGACGCGGTCGTCGCGCAGAAGGCCGCCGGCCCGCTCGGCAAGCGCCTCCTCCAGATCCTGCTCCGCGACCCCGAGCCCCTCCTCTTCCACGCCGAGGTCGTCTACCGCGACGGCCAGCCGCTCGGCTACATCCGCGCCGCCTCCTACGGCCACACCCTCGGCGGCGCCGTCGGCCTCGCGATGATCGCGTCGCCCGGCGCCCCGATCGACCAGGCGTGGATCGACGCCGGCCGCTGGGAGGTCGACGTCGCCGGCACGCGCTACCCCGCCACCGCGTCGCTCAGGCCGCTCTACGATCCGACCAACGAGCGCGTGAAGATGTAGGGATGTGCGAGCATCCGCCGATGCGCCGGTGGATCCCGCTCTTCCTCGTGGTCACGTCTGTCGTCACCGGCGTCGCGTGCTCCCCGTCGCCGGCCGTGCCGGTCACGCGCCCCGCCGCGCCGCGCAGCGCGGCGGAGACGCTGGCGCACGGAACGTCCGTCGAGAAGGCGATCGAGAAGGGCGAGTCCCACCGCTATCGCATCGACGCCGGCCCCGGGATGGTCGCGATCGGCGTCGTCGTGCAGGACGGCATCGACGTCGCCGTCCACATCTACGACCCGAGCGGCAAGCACCTCGCCGAGGTCGACAGCCCGAACGGCGCCCACGGCCCCGAGCCGTTCCGCATCGAGACGACGGTCGCCGGCGCCTACGAGATCGAGGTGCGCCCGTTCGTCGAGCCGCTCCCCGACGGCACGCCCGCGCCCGAGGCGGGGCGTTACGAGATCCGCGTCGACGAGCTCCTCACCGCCGACGCGTACGCGGAGCGGCTGGCGAAGGAGCGCATCTCCAGCCCGCGCATCCGCGAGGTCTGGCGCACCGCGCGCCGGCGCGACCGGGCGGCGCTCGAGCGGTTCTGGGCCGAGCTCGCCGGCAAGGCGCCGATCGTCGAGCCGTACCCCGGCGACCCGGACAGCGTGCTGGTCACGTTCGTCCTGCGGTCCGAGAAGCCGTACGTCGGGTTGGTCGGCGGGCCGGCGGGCGTGCGTGAGGCGCCGCTCTCACGCATCGGCGATTCGAACCTCTGGTTCGCGACCGCGCGCGTGCCCGCCGAGTCGTACTTCGAGTACGCGTTCATCACCGCCGACGGTCCGCCCCCGATGCACCGCCCGTACCGACCGCTGGCCCAGGGCGGCGGCGACGAGCGCTTCGCGCATCGCGTCTTCGACCCGAACAACGCCCACGCGCACACGGGCGTGTCGCGGGTCGAGCTGCCCGGGCCGCGACACGAGCCCTACCTGACCGAGAACGCGGCGACCCCGAAGGGGACCGTCTCGCACATCGAGCTCGACAGCGCGAACCTCGGCGAGAAGCGGCTCGTCGGCGTGTACCTGCCGGCCGGCTACGACCCGAAGCAACGGTATCCGCTGGTCATCGCCTTCGACGGCGAGGTGTACGGCCTCGCGCCGTGGGCGCGGATCCCGCTGCCGCGCCTGCTCGACAACCTGATCGCGGCGAAGAAGATCCCGCCCGTGGTCGCGGCGCTCGTCGCGAACCAGGGCACGCGCGTGCGCGATCTGACTGGCTCCGCCCCGTTCGCCGCGTTCGTCGTCCACGAGCTCGTGCCGAAGCTGCGCGCCGACTACCGCGCGGGGCTCTCGGCGGCCGAGACCGTGGTCACCGGCTCGAGCCTCGGCGGCACGCAATCCGTCTACATCGGGCTGCACCACGCGAACGTCGTCGGCAACGTGCTGTCGAGCTCGACGGCGGCGCTCTGGATGCGCCCGCACCAGTTCGAGCGCGACGTGTCGGAGTACGTCGAGGGCGGCGCGCTCATCCGGGCGTTCGCGACCTCACCGAGACTGCCGCTCCGCTTCTACCTCGACGCCGGCATCTTCGAGGCGACCTTGCGCGACAGCAACCGCCACCTCCGCGACGTGCTCGTCGCGAAGGGATATCCGGTCACGTACGCCGAGTTCCCGGGCGGCCACGACTACGCGATGTGGCGGCACACGATCACCGACGGGCTGATCGCGCTGCTCGCGGCGCCGTAGCGTCAGCCGAAGCGGCCCTCGACGTAGTTCGCGGTGCGCTCGTCCCTGGGCGACAGGAAGAGATCCTCGGTGCGGCGGTGCTCGATCACCTGGCCGAGCAGCATGAACACGCACTCGTCGCTGATGCGGCGGGCCTGCGCCATGTTGTGCGTCACGATCACGATCGTGTAGCGATCGCGCAGCTCGCGGATCAGCTCCTCGACGCGCGCCGTGGCCGCCGGGTCGAGCGCCGAGCACGGCTCGTCCATCAGCAGGACCTCGGGGCGCAGCGGCAGGAGCCGCCCGATGCACAGCTTCTGCTGCTGCTCGAGCGACAGGCTCGTCGCGCGCTGGCCGAGCTTGTCCTTGAGCGCGTCCCAGAGCCCGACCTCCTTGAGCGACGCCTCGACCGCGTGCTCGAGCTCGTCGCTGCGGCGCTCCCGCCGCGGCACGTGCACCTTCAGGCCGAAGAGGATGTTCTCGCGCACCGACAGCGGCAGCGGGTTCGGCCGCTGGAAGACCATGCCGACGCGCTTGCGCAGCTCGACGAGGTCGACCTCGGGCGCGTAGACGTCCTCGCCGAGGATCCGCACCGTGCCCTCGGTGCGCACGCCGTCGATGCGCTCGTTGATCCGGTTGAAGCAGCGGAGCAAGGTCGACTTGCCGCAGCCCGACGGCCCGATGAGCCCCGTGACCCGGCCGTGGTGGATCTCGAGGCTGACGTCGATCAACGCCTGGAACTTCATGTACCAGAGGTTGAGGTTCTCGGTGACGACACCCTGGTGCGGCCGGTTCATCCGAAATGCCCGTGGACGTAGTCGAAGGTGCGGCGGTCGCGCGGGTTGCGCCCGAACAGCTCCTCGGTGGGCCCGACCTCGACCAGCTCGCCCATCAGCATGAACGCCGTGCGATCGGCGAGCCGCCGCGCCTGCTGCACGAGGTTGGTGACGAGGAAGATCGTCATCGTCTTGCGCAGGTCCTTGAGGACCTCCTCGATGCGCATCGTGGTCACCGGGTCGATCGCGATCGAGAACTCGTCGAGGCAGAGGATCTCGGGCTGGTGCGAGAGCGCCCGCGCGATCGTCAGGCGCTGCTGCTGGCCGCCCGACAGCTTGGTGCCGAGGTCGCCGAGGCGGTGCTCGACCTCGTCCCACAGCGCCGCCTGGCGCAGGCACCGCTCGACCAGCCCGTCGAGCACCTTCTTCTCCGTGATCCCCGCCATGCGCGGCGCGAACGCGACGTTGTCGTAGATCGACATCGGCAGGCCGACCGGCAGCGGCGCGACCATCCCGATCCGCCGGCGCAGCCGCGACACGTCGCGGATGCGATGGACGTCCTCGCCGTCGATCCGCACCTCGCCCGACACCTTGGCGCCCGGCGTGTTCATGAGCGTCCGGTTGAGCACGCGCAGGAGCGACGTCTTGCCCGAGCCGGCCGGACCGATGATGCCGATGATCTCGTTGGTCGCGACCTCGAGGCTGAGCTTCTCGATCGCGGTCTTGTCGCCGTACTTCACGGTCAGGTCGCGGAACGCGATCTTGGCGTGCTGCACTACCACTTGCGCCGCCTCCGGATCCGCGAGCGGATGATGATCGACGCGCCGTTGATGAGGACGACCATCAGCACGAGCACGAGCGCGGTGCCGTACGTGATCTGCTGCGGCACGCCCTGCACCTGCGTCGACAGCGTGAACAGGTGCATCGACAGCGCCATCGTCTGGTCGTGCACCGTCTGCGGCAGGAACGGGATGAAGACCGCCGCGCCGGTGAAGATGATCGGCGCGGTCTCGCCGGCGGCGCGCGACACCTGCAGGATCACGCCGGTGAGGATGCCGGCGATCGAGTTGGGGAGGACGACGTGGCGGATCGTCTGCCAGCGCGACGCCCCGACGTTCCAGCACGCCTCGCGGAAGGACATCGGCACCGCGGAGAGGGCTTCCTTGGTGCTCGCGATGATCACGGGCAACGTCATGATCGCGAGCGTGAGCGACGCGGAGAGGATGCTCGTGCCGAGCTGGAAGAACAGCACGAACGCGCCGACGCCGAACAGCGCGTGCACGATCGACGGCACGCCCGCGAGGTTGACGATCGCGAGGTGGATGATGCGCGTCACCCAGGTGTCGCCGGCGTACTCGTTCAGGTACACGGCGGCGAGGACGCCGATCGGCGCCGAGACGAGCAGCGACACGCCGACCAGCCACATCGTGCCGACGATCGCCGGCCAGATCCCGCCGGCGGTCATGCCGCGCAGCGGCTCCGAGAACAGGAACTCGAGGGAGAGCGCCGGGGCGCCGCGGATGAACAGGAGCCCGAGGATCGCGATCACCGGCAGGACGAGCAGCACCGTCACCGCCATGAGCACGTAGAACGCGATGGTCTGCGTCCGGTGGCGGCGCCGCGACTCGCGCGAGGTGGCGAAGACTCCCATCGTCAGCGCTTCTTCACGCCGCGGATCACGAGGTCCGCGGTCAGGTTGACGAGGAACGTGATGAGGAAGAGCAGCGAGCCGAGCACGAACAGGACCCGGTAGTGATCGGATCCCTGCGCGGTCTCGCCGAGCTCGGCGGCGATCGTCGCCGTGATCGTGCGCACCGAGTCGAGCGGGCTGTCGGGCACGTGGACCGAGTGGCCGGTGGCCATGAGCACCGCCATGGTCTCGCCGATCGCGCGCCCGACGCCGAGGAGCACCGCGGCGAGGAGGCCGTTGCGCGCCGCGGGGAGCAGCACGCGCCAGGTCACCTGCCAGCGGGTCGCGCCCATGGCCTCGGCGGCCTCGCGGTAGCTGTCGGGCACGGCCTTGAGCGCGTCCTCGCCGATCGACACCATGATCGGCACGCTCATGAGCGCGAGCAGGATCGCGCCGTTGAGGATGTTGAGGCCGACGGGCGTGTCGAACAGCTCGATGATCAGCGGGTTCATGATCACGAGCCCGATGAAGCCCCAGACGACCGACGGGATCGCCGCGAGGAGCTCGATCACGATCTTCAGGATCTCCCTGGTCCGGCCGCGGCAGAACTCGGAGACGAAGATCGCTGCACCGAGCCCGAGCGGCACGGCGATCAGCATGGCAAGGAGCGTGACGGCGAGCGTGCCCGCGAGCAGCGCGAACGCGCCGTACTTGGGGTTGTCCGAGTCCGGGTACCACTCCTCGCTGGTGAGGAGCTCGCCGATGTCGAGGCCGCCGAACAGGAGCGGCGCGGCCTCGCGGAAGACGAAGAAGAAGATGCCGAAGACGAAGATGACCGCGCTCACCCCGCAGATGCGGATGATGCTCTCGATCACGAGCTCCTTCGCGCGGTGCAGGCGCTCGCGCTGCGGAGTCCGGCCGTGTACGACTTCGTCGCTCACTTGCTTCGCTGGTCGGGCGGCAGGGGGGCGTAGCCGGTGCGCTCGACGATCACCTGCCCGGCATCGGAGCGGACCCACTCGAGGTACGCGACGACGTCGGGGCTCGGGTCGCCGCGCGTGATCATGTAGAGGGGGCGAGACAGCTTGTACGAGCCGTCCAGGGTCGCGGCCAGCGACGGCTCCGTGCAGGGCTCGTCGTCCTTCTTCGAGAGGCAGAGCCACTTCACGTCGTCGGTCTTGTAGCCCATGCCGCTGTAGCCGATCGCGCACGGCGTGTGCGCGACGAGGTCGACGACGTCCTTCGAGCCCGACAGGTCACGCGAGCCGAGCTTGAACTCCTGGCCCTTCTCGAGCGTCCACTCGCGGAAGTAGGCGTACGTGCCGGAGTTGTTCTGGCGGCTGACCCGGACGATCTCCTGGCCCGAGCATCCGGGCACCTCGACGCCGAGGTCGCTCCACCGGGTGCACGCGCCGGCCTTGCCGTAGATGCAGGCGAGCTGCGAGCGCTTGATGCTCGTCAGCGGGTTGTTCTCGTGCACGTAGATCGCGAGCGCGTCGTAACCGACGACGTGCTCGATCGCTTCCTTGCCGGTCCGCTTCCGCGTGCTGTCCTTCTCCCGCTGCTTCATCTCGCGGCTGGCGTTGGCGATGTCGACCGTGCCGTTCTGCATCGACGCGATGCCGACGCCGCTGCCGCCGCCGGACACCGCGATCGGCACGCCGGGCTGGACCTTCTCGTACTCCTCGGCGAGCGCCTGCGCGAGGTTGATCATCGTGTCCGAGCCCTTGTTCTGGATCATCTTGGATCGCTTGCCGCAGCCGGCGATCGCGCCGGTGGCGAGCGCCAGGATCGCGATCCCGAGGGCCGCGCGCGTCACCGGTCCTCCTCGAGCTCGACGTGGGCGCCGAGCAAGCTGTCGACGAGCTCCTCGATCTTGGTGTGGAGCTCGCGGTAGACCGCCTCGTACGCCGCGGCGACGTCGGCCGGCGTGCCGCTCACCTTCGACGGGTTGGCGATGTCCCAGTCGAGCACCAGCGCGGCGTAGGGCACGGGCGGGCACCCCTGCGCCGCCGCCGGCGAGAGCGTCACGACGACGTTGAAGTCCTCGATCTTGCCGACGTCGGCGAGCGACTTCGGCCGCTGGCGCGTGATGTCGACGCGCTTGTTCGCCATGAACTTCGCGGTCGCCGGGTCGATCTGCGGCCCCGGCGAGATGCCCGCGCTCGAGAAGATGATGTTGACCGGCGCGAGGTGGCGCGCGATCGCCTCGGCCATCTGGCCGCGGATCTCGTTGGTCTCGTCGAGGAAGAGCACCCGCACGTCGTTGCGCATGGCGTGGCGCTGGATCTCGCCGCGGGTGGCGTAGATCGCCTCCTCGGCGATGTTGCAGGCGCGATCGGCGACGCGCTCGATGCGGTTGAGCACGCCGAGGAGCACGAAGGGCACCGTCAGGTCGGTCGTCCTGGCCGTCTCCGCCGCCGGGTGGGCGAGGACGTGGAAGATCTGGTTGTTCATCCCGTCGACCTGGCGGTCGTTGTTGAGCACCTGCTGCGCGAGCTGGTCGTCGCCGTCGAGGAACGCGCGCACCGCCTGGCGCAGCATCTGGAACGCCACGCGCGCCATCTCGAACAGCCGCTCGCGCTCGGGCTGGTCCTTGATCGTCGAGAGCGTCACCGCGCGGCGGGCGATCGCCTCCGCGTAGTCGCCGATGCGCTCGAGCTCGGCGTTGACCTTGACCGTGGCGATGATGAAGCGGAGCTGCGCCGAGACCGGCATGTGGCGGACCAGGAACTCCTGGCACAGCCGGTCGATGTGGCGCTCGAGCATGTCGATGCGGTTGTCGAGGAGCACGACCGAGTAGGCGAGCCGGCGGTCGTGGTTGGCGATCGCCGCGATCGCGTCGTCGAGCGCCCTCAGCACCATCTCCGACATGTGACGGAGGCGGCGGCGGATCACGCCGAGATCGTGCTCGACGCGCTCGTGGACGTGGATCGTGGGGGGCTGCTCGGCCATGGTGCTCCGGCGGGTCGGCTCAGGACTTCTGCAGGATGATGCTCTCGATGATGTTGGCGACGTCCTCGCAGCGGTCGGTCGCCTGCTCGAGCAGCTCGTAGATCTCTTTCCACTTGATGAGCGTGATCGGGTCCTTCTCGTTGCGGAACAGCTTGCCGAGCGCGGCGCTCAGGAGCGCGTCGCCCTCGTTCTCGAGGCGGTTGATCTCGATGCAGCGCTCGAGGACGCCGCGGTCGCCGCGCACGTAGCGCAGGCCGCCGAGCGCCGCCTCGATCTGCTCCGTCGCCCGGACCAGGACGTTCGCGAGCTCGCGGCACTCGGTCGTCGTGCGCGTGATGTCGTAGAGCGTGAAGCGACCGGCCGCGGCCTCGATCGCGTCGACGATGTCGTCCATGCGCGTGACGAGGCGGTAGATCTCGTCGCGCCCGAACGGCGTCCGGGACGTGCGGTAGAGCGCCTCCACGCACTGGTGGGTGATGCTGTCCGCCTCCGACTCGATCTGCTTGATCTCGCGGGCTCGCTTCTCGAAGTCGTCGCCGTGCTCGGCCAGCGCCAGGAACGCCTTGGCCGCGGCCACGATGCGCGCCGCATGGCGCTCGAAGAGATCGAAGAACGGGGCCTCGCGCGGAAAGAGACGCTCGAGCATGTTCCTGCGCCTTCCTAGCACGAGGAACCCAGGGGATTACGCCGATTCCCGCAAAAAATTCGCGGTGCAGCAACGGTTCTGTCACCGAACTGTGGCAAGCGAGCACAGGCAGAGAGCGTCACGGCCCCGTCACCGAGACGTCACCGACCGTATGATACGGCTGTAGCCATGCTCGGTCTCTGCCTCATCGTCGAAGACGAGGTCGACCTCGCCACGACCCTCGAGTACAACCTCACGCGCGAGGGGTACCAGGTGCGGGTCGCCCACACCGGCCGCGAGGGGCTCGACGCCGCGGTGATGGAGCCGACTCCGGACGTCATCGTGCTGGATCTGATGTTGCCCGACCTGTCCGGCACCGAGGTGTGCCGGCGGCTGCGCGAGAACGACCGGACGCGCGAGATCCCCATCGTCATGTGCACGGCCAAGGGGAGCGAGATCGACCGCGTCGTCGGCTTCGAGGTCGGCGCGGACGACTACGTGGTGAAGCCGTACAGCGTGCGCGAGCTGGTGCTGCGGATCCGCGCGCTCCTGCGGCGCGCGCAGAAGTCGGACGCCGAGCCCGAGACGCTGCGCTTCGGCCGGCTGAAGGTGGATCGCGAGTCGCACCGCGCGTGGGTCGACGAGGACGAGATCACGCTCACCGCGCTCGAGTTCCGCCTCCTCTACGCCTTCCTGTCGCGCAAGGGGCGCGTGCAGACGCGCGAGACCTTGCTCTCCGACGTCTGGGGCATCGACGCCGAGGTCACGACGCGCACGGTCGACACCCACGTGAAGCGCCTGCGCGAGAAGCTCGGCGAGGCCGGCCAGTACATCGAGACGCTGCGCGGCGTCGGCTACCGTTTCCGCGATCAGCCCGACGAAGCCACCTAGATAGGTGGCAGACTGGTGCCGCTCCCGTGAACCTCGGCATCGGCTCCAAGCTCTTCCTCACCTCGGTCGGCATCATCGTCGTGGTCGAGGCCACGGCCGCGATCGTCCTTCGCAGCGAGGTGCGCGAGACGCTCCACGAGGTCACGGCGCACGAGCTCGAGCGCCACGCCGAGAGCGCGAAGGTCGGCCTCGAGACGATGCCCGACCTCGACGGGCCCAAGGGCCAGGCGCTGGCGAAGCAGATCGCCCTGGCGACCAGCACCGAGGTCGAGATCTTCGACGCCGAGGGCAACGTCCTCGCCGACACCGATCCCGGCGGCTTCGGCGACGTGCTGTCGCTGCCCGAGGTGCGCGCCGCGCTCGACCCCGAGCAGCGTGGCGGCCGCGCCTACCGGGGCGGGCGCGTGCTCGTCGCGCGGCCGTTCCGTTATGGCGACGGGCTGGGCGTCGTTCGGCTCGCGGCCACGCGCAAGGTGCTCGATCGCGCCTACGACCGGCTGTGGGTGCTGCTCACGATCGGCGCCGGCATCGGGCTCGTCGTCGCGATGGCCATGACCTTCACCGCGACGGCCCTCATCCGGCGGTCGCTGCGCCGGCTGGCGACCTCGGCGGCGCAGGTCGCGGCCGGCGGCGCGCGGCGGATCGCGTTCGAGCCGCAGGGCGAGATGGGCGAGGTCGGCGACTTCATCAACCGCATGGCCGACGACGCCGAGCGCACGGTGCGCGCGCTGGTGCACGAGCGCGCGCTGCTCGGGTCGGTGCTCGACGGCATGAGCCAGGGCGTGATCGCGCTCGACGGGGACCGGCGCATGACGCTGGTGAACCCGGCGGCGCGCGACATGCTCGCGCTGCCGCTGCCGGTCGGCGAGGCGTTCATCGATCACGTGCGCATCCCGGCGGTGGTCTCGCTCGTCGAGAGCGCGCCGGTCGCCGGCGAGGCCGAGCTCACGACGCCCGCCGGCACGCGGATCGCGGCGCGCGTGCACCCGCAGCGCGACGGGGCGGGCTGCATCCTCGTGCTCGAGGACGTGACCGACCTGCGGCGCCTCGAGACGATCCGCCGGGACTTCGTCGCCAACGTCTCGCACGAGCTGCGCACGCCGGTGAGCGTCATCCGCGCCAACGCCGAGACGCTGCAGGCCGGCGCCAAGGACGATCCGGCGTTCGCCGGGCGGCTCGTCGACGGGCTGCACCGGAACGCGGAGCGGCTGGCGCGCATCATCGCCGACCTGCTCGACCTGTCGCGGCTCGAGGCCGGCCAGTACCGCATCGAGCGCACGCCGATCGACGTGTTGCCGGCGGCGCAGCAGGCGGTCGCCGCGCTCGAGCGCAACGCGGCGGCCAAGCAGGTGACCGTGCAGGTCGACGTGGGCGAGGACGTGCGCGTGACCGCCGACGGCAAGGCGCTCGACCAGATCCTCGTCAACCTGATCGACAACGCGATCAAGTACACGGCGCCGGCGGGGCACGTGTGGGTGCGGGCGCGGCCGCTCGACGGGCGCGTGCGCGTCGTCGTCGCCGACGACGGACCGGGGATCGCGCCGCATCACCGCGAGCGGATCTTCGAGCGGTTCTATCGGGTCGACGCCGGGCGATCGCGCGAGGTGGGCGGCACGGGGCTCGGGCTGGCGATCGTGAAGCACCTGGTCGAGAGCATGGGCGGGACCGTGGGCGTCGACGGCAACGAGCCGACGGGAACCGTGTTCTGGATCGAGCTACCGCGGGCGACCTTGGCGTAAGGTCGGCCCATGAGAGCCGCCGTCGCTGCGTTCCTGCTCGTCGTCGCCTGTTCGGGATCGAAGACGAAGGAAGCGGGCACGGGCACGGGCACGGGCACGGGCACGGGGAGCGCCGTGGTGTTGACGTCCGGAGGAGAAGATGCCGGGCTGTTGCCGACGATCGATCGGACCGAGGACGTGCAGGCGCTCTTCGCCACGTGGAACGCGCCCGACGGCGTGCGGAAGATCCACGAGGCGGCGCACCCGCGCTTCCAGGAGAGCGTGAAGCAGGCCGAGCTACAGATCTTCCGCGACGACTTCATGACGGTGATGGGCCCGCTCGTCGGCGTGACCAGCGCGACGAGCGCGCGACGCCAGGCGCCCGACCTCGTCGAGAGCATGGTGTTCGGCGTGGTGCAGTTCACGAAGGGGCCGGTGCCGTTCGAGATCGTGTTCGCCGAGGACGCGGCCGGCGGCCCGCTGCGGCTGCTCAACCTCAAGATGGAGGTGCCGAAGCAGTTCAAGCCCGAGCCCGACCGGACGAAGGCGCGCGCGGTGGCGAAGGCCGCGGCCGACGCGATCCTCGCCGGCAACTACGACGCGCTCGACGCGATGAGCTTGCCGCGCCTGCGCGCGGGGCGGACCCCCGACGACACCGTGAAGCTGCGCGCGCTGCTCGCCGAGCTCGGCGGCGGCCTCCGCCTCGAGCTCGTGAAGGACGAGGCGTGCGGCGAGGTGCAGCACTGCATGACGTATCACGCGGTCGGCGCCCGGACGGGTTCGACGACGGGCGCAACGATCGAGCTCAAGGTCGCCGCGCCGATGGGGACGTGGCGCGTGAACGACTGGGGCTTCACGATGGACGACGCCAAGAACCCGAAGAAAGGGGCCGGACGATGAAGACGCGTGCCGCGATCGCGCTGGAAGTGGGCAAGCCGCTCGTCGTCGACGAGGTCGACCTCGACGGGCCGAAGGCGGGCGAGGTGCTCGTCGAGCTGAAGGCCACGGGCGTATGCCACACCGACGAGTTCACGCGCAGTGGCGCCGATCCCGAGGGGCTGTTCCCGGCGATCTTCGGTCACGAGGGCGCGGGCGTCGTGCTCGAGGTCGGCGCCGGCGTCACGAGCGTGGCGCCCGGCGATCACGTGATCCCGCTCTACACGCCCGAGTGCCGCGCGTGCAAGTCGTGCCTGTCGCGCAAGACCAACCTGTGCACGGCGATCCGCGCGACGCAGGGCAAGGGCCTGATGCCCGACGGCACGAGCCGCTTCTCGTACCGCGGCAAGCCCGTGTTCCACTACATGGGCTGCTCGACCTTCGCGAACCACACCGTGCTGCCCGAGATCGCGCTGGCCAAGGTGCGCAAGGACGCGCCGTTCACGTCGATCTGCTACCTCGGCTGCGGCGTGACGACGGGCGTGGGAGCGGTCCTCTGGACGGCGAAGGTCGAGGCCGGCGCCAACGTCGTCGTGTTCGGTCTGGGCGGCATCGGCCTGAACGTGGTGCAAGGCGCGAAGCTGGTCGGCGCCAACATGATCGTGGGCGTCGACATCAACCCGGCGCGCGAGGCGCTGGGCAAGAGCTTCGGCATGACGCACTTCGTGAACCCGCGCGACCTGAAGGGCGACCTCGTCGCCCACCTCGTCGAGCTGACCGGCGGCGGCGCCGACTACAGCTTCGAGTGCGTGGGCGACGTGAAGCTCATGCGCCAGGCCCTCGAGTGCTGCCACCGCGGCTGGGGCGTGAGCGTCATCATCGGCGTCGCGGGCTCGGGCCAGGAGATCGCGACCCGCCCCTTCCAGCTCGTCACCGGACGCGTCTGGAAAGGCACCGCCTTCGGCGGCGCCCGCGGCCGCACCGACGTCCCGCGCCTCGTCGACTGGTACATGGACCGGAAGCTCGAGATCGATCGCATGATCACCCACAAGCTCCCCCTCGACCGCATCAACGAGGCCTTCGATCTGATGCACGCCGGCGAGTCGATCCGCACCGTCGTCGAGTACTGACAGCGCCGGACCTCTGTTCGCGCGAGGCGCGCTCACGGGCTGGGCGTGGAGCCGAACGGCTCCAGACCGGCGGTTTGGCACCGGTGCCGGGCGGGCAACTCTGCGGAGTCACTCGGATGGCGAGCGGCGCGGGGCTTGCTTGATACTCGGGCCGACCGTCCTACCTGGAGCATCATGCATCGACTCACATGGATCGCCTGTACCGCTGGACTGCTCGTCGCCACGCCGTGGCTCGCCGAGGAGGCGCGCGCGGAAGGTGCGTTGCTCGGGCCGCGGCTCTTCATCGAGACCGATGATGGCTCCGACGCCGTGATCGGCGTCGAGCTCCGCACCGAGCTCGGCCCGCTGGGACGGAACGCGCACATCGATCTGCGGCCGTCGTTCGACTACTACGTGTTCGACGACGCCGACGGTTTCGACTTCGACGTCTACGGGCTCGGCGTCGACGCGCTGTTCAGCTTCCAGGTGGGAACCAACGCCGAGCTCTACGGCATCGCCGGCCTGAGCGTGTTCATCCTCTCGGTCGAGACGCCGGCCGGCGACGACAGCGACACCGACGTGGGCGTGAACCTCGGCTTCGGCGCGCGCTTCCTCACGCGCGGCAACGTGCAGCCGTTCCTCGAGCTGCGCGCCACGATCGGCGACGTCGAGCCGGTGCTCATCGGCGGCGGCATCCTCTTCGCGCTCTGACGCGCACCGCGCGGTTCACGCGTCAGCGCGGTCGGAGGTGCTCGCGGGCGTAGCGGTGGAGCTCGTGCGGCTTGCCGTGGCGCGCGAGCTCGGCGGCGAGGCGGCCGCCGTGGACTCACGGCGACGACCTTGCGACGAAGCCGGGTCAGCGAGCTACGGCTTGGTGATCGTCAGCGTGTCGATCGGCGTGCCGGCGGCATCGAATGCGTCCATCACGAGCATCGTGCTGCGGACGCGCACGGTGAGCGCGGAGTGCGTCATGTGCGAGAGCTCGGTCCAGAAGTCCATGCCGTTGCCGTAGAGCTCGGCGCCGGCGCCGCCCGACACGATGTAGATCGTGCCGTCGGCGGGCGTCGCCTGCCGCTGGAGGTTCTTCATCGGGTACGTGCGCTCGTAGTTGTGGTCGTGGCCGTTGAGCACGAGGTCGACGTGGAACTCGTCGTAGAGCGGCGCCCACTCCGTCTGCAGCGTCGTGTCCGTGCCGTGACGCGTCGACGCCGAGTAGATCGGGCGGTGGTGGTTGACGAGCTTCCAGGGCCTGGTCTGGTGCGCCGTCAGGTCGGCGCGCAGGAAGTCCTTGATCTTGCCGCTCAGGTCACCGTTCTGCTCGGGCGAGTCGTTGAGCACGGTGATGTGGGCGTGGCCGTAGTCGAAGGAGAAGTTCTGCTCGTCGCCGGGCATCGCGAACTGCGAGTAGAAGTTCACGCCGTTGAGCTCGTGGTTGCCGTGGGCGGACAGGACGGGCACGCGCGCGAAGAGCGGCTCGCCGGCGGCGAAGAACTCCTCCCACTCCTCCTGGAACAGGCCGATGGTGACCGCGTCGCCCGAGAAGAGGATGAGGTCGGGCGTGCGCGCCTGCAGCTGCTCGACGAGCTGCGCCCACACGAGGTAGCCGTCGCGGCTGTCGCCGACCGAGGCGAGGATGATCTCGGCGTCGGGCGTCGCGGCGATGTCGGGCGCGGTGCGGAACGTGTACATCGGCGAGACGTGCGCGTCGTCGGACACGACCTGGTACGTGTACTCGGTGTCGGCGGTGAGCCCGCACAGGTGCGCCTCGTGGATGCGGACCTGCTCGCCGACCCCGCCGATGCCGCTCTGGTACGCGAACGTGAGCGCCGTGACCTCCTGGGTCAGCGCACCGCCCGTTCCGAAGCGCACCCGGCCCGCGCGCGTCTCGTCGTCGAGCGTGCGCCACGTGACGACGATCGACGTCCGCGGGTCGGCCGCGATGCCGAGGTGCACGTGCTTGATCGTCGGGTCGGGCCCGAGGTGATCGTCGGCGACCACCGGCGCCTCGGCGCCGAGCCGCGTGGTCATGGTGTAGCCGCAGCCGGGGACCGTGATCGTCCCGCCGTTGAACGGCAGTGCGTCGCCGGCACCGTCGGCACCGACGACGTAATTGTCGCCGCATCCGGCGCCGGCCGCGAACGCGGCGAGGAGAAGAAGGAGGGGACGGCTCATCGCGGCTCCATCGAGTACACGGCGGCCACAGCCTCGTACGGGACCCACCCCCAGTTCAACAGCGAACTGCGCCAGGCGTACGCGTGGCCAGGACGGACGATCTGTCAACTCTTCGGGCGCCGCGGAGACGGGCCAGGGCGAGAGGGCCAGCACCTGCGCCTCGCACAGGAGTGCCCCACGCGCGTCAGGCCTGCAGCGCGAGCGTCACCGCGACGTGCGCGAGCTGCGACGCGACGTCGGCGGCATGCGGCGGTCGGTGCACGACGTCCTTCGCCATCATCGCGCGCACGAGCGACACCAGCTCCGCGGGCAGGCGACCGAACGGTGAGGCCACGACGGGCACCTCGGCGTTCAGGTGCAGCGCGAGGAGCGCGCGCATGTCGTTCGCGCGGTACGGCACCTTGCCGGTGAGCATCTGGAAGAGGATGCAGCCCAGCGCGTAGAGGTCGGCGCGGCCGTCGACGTCGAACCCCATGATGTGCTCGGGCGACATGTAGCTCGGGGTGCCGACGATCATGCCGTCGCGCGAGAGCCCGTCGCCGCCGTTCATCAGCTTCGCCGTGCCGAAGTCGGCGAGCTTCACGGCGAGCGCGTCGTCGACGAACACGTTGCTCGGCTTGACGTCGCGGTGGACGACGCCGACCGCGTGCGCCGCGGCGAGGCCCAGGGCGATGCCCTGCGCGATGCGCACCGCCGCGACCGGCTCGACGATGCCGCCGCGCAGGCGCTGCATCAGGTTCGGGTGCTCGACGAGCTCCATCACGAGGTACGGCCGCCCGTCGGGCAAGTTGCCCAGGTCGAGCATCTCGACGATGCGCGGATGACGCGCGCGTGAAGCCGTGCGCGCCTCGCGCAGGAAGCGCCCGGTCGCGATCGGATCGGCGCGATAGACGCCGTGGAGGATCTTGATCGCGACCGGCCGGTCGCGATCAAGATCCTCCACGGCGTCTATCGCGCCG
>JAIOII010001410.1 GCA_019912685.1 Kofleriaceae bacterium | reverse complement strand
CGCCATGCGCGCGGACGGGCGCGTGCCTGTTCACCCCGCCCTCACCCAGTGCCCGCTGCGCCCGCCGCGCTTCTCCTCGAGGCGCACCTCGCCGATGACCATGCCCTTGTCGACCGCCTTCGCCATGTCGTAGATGGCGAGCGCGGCGACGCTCACCGCCGTCAGCGCCTCCATCTCGACGCCGGTGCGGTCCACGGCGCGCACGGTCGAGCGGATGCGCGCCACGCCGACGCCGCCGCGCTCGACGCTCACTTCGATATCCACTTCGACACCGCTCACGCGCAGCGGGTGGCAGAGCGGGATGAGCACGTGCGTCTGCTTCACCGCCTGGATGCCGGCGAGCCGCGCCACCGCGAGCACGTCGCCCTTGGCGACCTTGCCGGCGCTGATGAGCGTCGCCGTCGCGGCCGCCATGCGCACCTCGCCCGACGCGACCGCCACCCGCTCGGTCTCCGGCTTGGCGCCGACCTCCACCATCCGCGCCCGCCCCCGCTGGTCGAGGTGCGTGAGGGCCGTCGCGCGCGTGCTCGCTTTCCGCCGGGGGGGCATCGATCGGCATTGTACGGCGTATCGCGACAGCGCGCGCCGCGCCTGGTGAGGGCCCGTCAGCTCGGCGGCTGGAACGAGAGGCCGAGGGTCGGCAGGATCGGCATGCCGGGGACCAGCGTCTCGCCGCTCTCGCCGAAGGTGATGCCCTCCGGGTTCGCCGCGTTGGTGAGGTTCTGAACGTCGACGAACATCGAGATCGTGCCCCAGCCGCGCCGCCAGCTGCGATCGATGCGCAGGTCGATGCTCAGGAAGTCGGGCAGCCGCGCCGACTGCGGCCGCCCCCACACGTCGATGGTCCCTCCCTCGCCGTCGTCCATCGTGCCGATGCGGGGCGTGTACGGCAGCCCCGTCGCCCAGCGCAGGCGTGCGCCGAGCTGCCACGCGCCGAGACGCACCGACGCCACCGCGTTGAGGTTGTGCGTCTGATCGAGCGGCGCGAGCAGCCAGCCGTCCCGGTTCGGCCGGCTCGGGCGTTGCTGGTTGCGCGCGATCGTGTAGGACAGCCACGTCAGCCAGCGGCCGGCGCGGCGCTGCACGGAGATCTCCGCACCCCAGCGCCGGCGACGGTCGTAGTTCGTGCTGCCGAACTCCTCGCCGATGAGGTTGTCGAGGACGATCCAGCCGCCCCAGGTTCCGCCGCCGCCGTCGGCCGTGGCCTCGACGGAGGACTGATCCGGATCGTCGACGCCGCCCGTGCGCACGTGATAGCCGGTCACCGACGCGATGATCGACCCCGGCAGCTCGGCGCGCGCACCGACGGAAGCGTGCACCGCGTTCGCCGCCGCACCGTGAGGAACGTCCGAGTCCATCGTGAGCGTGCCCTCGGGCGAAACCGCCTCCGCCGGCCCCGGCGGTTGATGGTAGAGGCCGAAGGTCTCGCGCAGCGTGAACCACGACGACAGCTCGTGCGTCGCGACCAGCCGAGGCTCGAGCACGAACGCCTGGCTGATGCCGAAGTAGTCGGCGCGGAGCGCTGGCTTCAGGGTCAGCTTGCCGCCCTCGATGCGCCAGCGCGCCTCCGCCCAGACGCCGCCGTCGCCGTACCACGCCGCGTCGCTCACGTGCGTCGCCATGCCGTCGAAGCCCGACTGGTCCGGCATCTCGTACACCACGTGCGTGCCCTGGAGGTCGATGCCGGCGGCGACGTGGCCCCACGAGGTGTCGCGCACCACGTCGCCGCGCAGGCCGAGCGGAAGCCGATCGAGCCGGAAGCGCTCGGCGGAGGTCTCGGCCTCCTCCCACTGGTACTGGACGCGGGAGCGACCCCATCCGCCCCACGGCATCACGGTCGTCGTCGTCCGCCCGCTCCGACGGCGCCAGCGGAGCGCGGCGCGCGAGAAGCCTTGCGCGTAGTCGGTGCCACCCCAGCCGACGATGCGGTCGCTCGAGAAGAACGCGAGCGCGGTGAGCGTCCCGCCGGCGAGCGTCCGATCCCAGCGGAGCTGACCGTCGTAGTAGCGCGGCAGCACCTGGCGATCCTCCGGCATCACCTCCGCGAGGATCACGTCGGCGTACGACCGCCGCAGGCCGAGCGAGATCGCGCCGCCGGCCACCGGCGCCTCCGCGTAGGTGGACGCGTCGAGGACGCCGAGCTCCCCGCCGACCCGCCAGCGATCGCCGCGCGGCGCGCGCCCGCGCAATTCGATCACGCCGCCGACGCCGCGCCCGTACTGGATGTCGCCGCCGCCGGGCGTGACCACGACCTCGTCGAGCAAGGTCGACGGATAGAACGAGCTGAGGCCGCCCATGTGGAACGCGAGCGGCACCTCGACGCCATCGAGGAACACCGTGCTCTCGTACGGCATCGCGCCGCGCAGGATCAGGGCGCCGATGCCGTACGACGCCCGGCCCACGCCGGGCAGGCTCTGCACGGCGCGAAGCACGTCGTTGCCGGTCCCGGGCAGCGCGCGCACCTGATCGAGCCCGAGCGAATACGACGTGGGCGACGCGCCGTCGGGCGGCTTGCCCGAGACCTCGATGACCTCGACGGCGCCCTCGTCGGCCGTGAGCGTCACGACGGTGAGCCCGCGCTCGTCGAGCTCGACGGCCACCGGCGCGTAGCCCTCGGCGTACACGAACGCCGAGGTGCCGGCGCCCGCGGGCAGGACGAAGCGGCCGTCCTCGTCGGTGTCGACGCTGGCGCCGCTGTCGGTGCCGACCATCGCGCCGCCGACGCCGCGACCGTGCTCGTCGACGATCCGTCCCCGCCGCACGGCGGGCTCGGCGACGGCGCCGGCGATGCTCGCGCTCAGGGCGAGCGTGACGACAAGGGGAGCGCGCATCGACGCCCACCATCCACCGCGGCGCCCGTCCGCACGACCGCAAGATGCGGCAAGTTGTGACGTGCCGCGCGTTACTCGACCGTGACGCTCTTCGCCAGGTTGCGGGGCTGGTCGATGTCCGTGCCCTTGAAGTCGGCCACGTAGTAGCTGAGGAGCTGGAGCGGCAGGACCGTCAGGATCGCCTGCAGCTCGACGGGCGTGTCCGGCAACATCACGACCTCGTCGGCGGTGCCGCCGATGTCGACGTCGCCGCGGGTCGCGATCGCGAGGATCTTGCCCTGCCGCGCCTTCACCTCGCTGAGGTTCGACACGACCTTGTCGTAGTTGGGCCCGCGCGGCACCAGCACGACCACCGGCAGGTGCTCGTCGATGAGCGCGATCGGCCCGTGCTTCATCTCGCCGGCGGCGTAGCCCTCGGCGTGGATGTACGAGATCTCCTTCAGCTTGAGCGCGCCCTCGAGCGCGATCGGGAACTGCGCCCCGCGCCCGAGGAACAGGAAGCCGGTCGCGTTGCCGTAGCGCCGCGCGAGCACCTGGAGCTGCGCGCCGCCGTCGATCACGTCCTTCATCTTGTTGGGCAGCTGCACCAGCTCGGCGAGCAGCTCGCGCGCGCGCGCCGGCTCGAGCTTGCCGGTGCGGCGGCCGAGGTAGATGGCGAGCAGCGCCATCGACACGAGCTGCGTCGTGAACGCCTTCGTCGACGCCACGCCGATCTCGGGGCCGGCGTGCGTGTAGAACGCCCAGTCCGCGAGCCGCGGGATCGACGACTCGACGACGTTCGAGATGGCGAGCACCTGCGCGCCCTTGCCCTTGGCCTCGCGCACCGCCGCCATCGTGTCGGCGGTCTCGCCCGACTGGCTCACGGCGACGACGAGGTCGCCGGGCCCGACGATCGGATCGCGGTAGCGGAACTCCGACGCGAGCTCGACCTCGACGGGGATGCGCGCCAGCGCCTCGATCATGAACTCGCCGACGAGCGACGCATGGTACGAGGTACCGCACGCGACGAAGATGATGCGCTTCACCTTGCCGCCGTCGATCTTCACGTCGTCGAGGATGACGTCGTCGCGCTCGAGGTCCACGCGCCCGACCAGCGTGTCGGCGACCGCGCGCGGCTGCTCGTGGATCTCCTTCAGCATGAAGTGCTTGAAGCCGCCCTTCTCGGCCTGCATCGCGCTCCACGTGATCGTCTTGGGCTCGCGCGCCTTGGGCTTGCCGTCGAAGTCGGTGATCTTCACCGCCTCGCGGGTCACCGTGACGATCTCGCCCTCGTCGATGAACAGGATGCGCCGCGTCTCCGAGAGCACGGCGGTCACGTCCGACGCGATGAAGTTCTCGCCCTCGCCGAGGCCGACGACCATCGGCGACGCGTTCTTGGCCGCCACCAGCGTCGACGGATCGGCGTCGTTCATCACGACGAACGCGTACGCGCCGTGCACCTTCTGCAGCGCCTGGCGCACCGCCGTCGTCGTGTCCGGCGCGCCGCCGCGCAGCGCGCGATCGATCAGGTGCGCGAACAGCTCGGTGTCGGTCTCCGACGTGAACCTGGCGCCGCCCGCCGCGAGCTCCTGCCGCAGGGCGAGGTGGTTCTCGATGATGCCGTTGTGGATCACCGACACCGATCCGACCTTGTGCGGGTGGGCGTTCTCGTCCGACGGTCGGCCGTGCGTCGCCCAGCGCGTGTGGCCGATGCCGGTCGAGCCCGGCGCCGGCTCCTTCTGGAGCTTGTCCTCGAGGGCGCTCAGCTTGCCGCGGCAGCGGACGACCTTGCTGGCGCCCTCGGACCAGACCGACACGCCGGCCGAGTCATAGCCGCGGTACTCGAGCTTGCGCAGCCCGCCCACCAGAATGGGCGTCGCTTGCCGCCCGCCGACATAGCCCACGATGCCGCACATCGTTCACTCCTCGGTCGCGAAGTCTTCGTCGCCCGCGCCCTCTTCGTCCTCGGTCTCGCTCTCGTCGGGGAAGACGTCCTCGCGCTCGGGCGCGGTGAACGTGACGATGGGGCTGGCGACCGGGGGCGTGCCGCCCTTGCCGGTCTTGCAGCCGAGGCCTGCGACCATGAACGACAGCGCGAGGGCGCCGAGAAGGAAGCGAGACGCGTGCATAGCCTGCGACGCTAGCACAGATCGGGCCCACGTCTCCTCGGTCGAAGTCCGAGTCCGCTTCGGGTAACATGCCGACTTGATGGCGACTGGCGACGCGCCGGGCGGTGGAGGCGGTGTGCTCGGGAGGCTCCTACCGACCCGCGGGCTCACCGCGGCGGAAGCTGCCGTCGTCGAACGCGAACGCGTCGCCCGCAACATCGCGCGCACCGCGTCGGCGGCGCCGCTGCTCATGGTCCTGCTTTTCGGGATCTCCATGGCGATGCTCTTCGTCTCGCCGCGCAACGAGGACCAGGCCCAGTGGCAGCGCGGCATCACGTTGATCGACCTGTGCGGGGCGCTGGCGCTCGCTGTGGCGATCGGCGTCGCTCGCGGCACGGAAGCGACCGGACCCCGCGCCGTGCTGCGCCGCCACATCGGCGACGCGATGGTGATCCTCGGTGTGGTCATCGGTGCGGCGCTGGTGCTCAACACCCTGCACTACCAGTTCAAGATGATCGCGTGGGTGGCGGTGGTGTTCCTCACGGCGGTGCTCTTCCACCCGCGCTTCGTGCCGTTCCTCGTGACGCAGGCCGTCGGCCTCGTCGTCGTCGTGGTGGCGGCGTTCGCGGCCGAGCCGGAGAGCGCGGCGCGCCTCGGCCACCTCACGACCGCGCTCGGCTCGATCATCGCGGTGATCGTCGTCGAGCGCCTGAGCTTCGCGGCGTTCGTGCGCGAGACGGTGATGCGCCACCAGCTCGGCGAGATCAACCGCGACCTCGAGCACCGCGTCACGCAGCAGGTGCGCGAGATCGTCGCCAACAACGAGCGCATCGAGGCGCTCAACCGCCAGCTCGCGGGCAAGGTCGCGGCGCGCTCCGAGGAGCTGGCGCTGGCGCTCCGCCGCCTGGCGCTGGCCGAGCACGGCGGCGAGACCTTGGCGCCGGGCACGGTGCTCGGCGACCGCTTCGAGATCAAGTACGTGGTCGGCGTCGGCGGCATGGGCGTGGTCTACGCGGCGGTCGACAAGCTCGTCGGCGAGCGCGTCGCGGTGAAGGTCGTGCGCACGCAGAGCGGCGACGTGGCGGGCGGCGTGCGCTTCCTCCAGGAGGCGACGGCGGCGGCGTCGCTCTCGCACCCGGCGATCGTGCGCGTGCTACACGTCGACGTGACGCCGGATGGCCGCCTTTACCAGGCGCTCGAGCTGGTCGAGGGCCAGACGCTGGATGCGTGCCTCGAGCGCGCCCGCGGCATCCCCAGGCCGATCATCGCGAGGCTGGGGGCCGTGGTGGCGGACGCGCTGGCGGTGGCGCACGCGCTGGGCGTCGTCCACCGCGACGTGAAGCCGCAGAACATCATGATCACCGCCGACCGCCCGGGCTGCCGCCTCCTCGACTTCGGCCTGGCCAAGGTGCGCGAGACGCTGTCGGCGGGGTCGCTGTCGGAGCACGGCCAGGTGATCGGCACGCCGCAGTTCCTGGCGCCGGAGCAGGTCTCGTCGCCGCTCAACATCACGGGCTCGGCCGACGTCTACGCGCTCGGCATGGTCCTGTACCTGTGCCTCTCGGGCCGCCTGCCCTTCCAGGCGACCGCGCCGATGCAGTGGCTCTACGCGCACGTGCACGAGGCGCCGAGGAGGATCACGACCGACTCGACGCCGGCGCTGATCGCGCTCATCGAGCGCTGCATCGCCAAGCAGCCGGCCGACCGCCCGACCGCGCGCCAGGTCGCGGAGGAGCTCGGCCACATCGCCGACGACATGGACGCGCCCCAGCTCGACGTCTGGGCCAAGACCATCGACTACGTCGACACGCGCCCACTCCACGGCGCCGCCGCCATCGCCGCCAGGGCCGGCGCCGTGGAGTGGGCGCGTGTCGACGTAGTCGATG
>JAIOII010001409.1 GCA_019912685.1 Kofleriaceae bacterium | reverse complement strand
GGTGAGCGTGATGCGCGCGCGCGCAGGTCGAGCGCATCGATCGCGGCGCGCGCATCACGCTCACCGGCGGCGACCTCGACGCCGACGGGCTGCGCCGCGAGCTCGCCTGCCATCACGCACGCGCCGCGCTCGGCATGTAGTCGGGATCGAAGCCGCCGAGCGAGCCGGTGACGGTCGCGGGCGCGCGCTTCCGCGTCGAGCGGGTCGGCCCCGCGGTCATCGTCACCGTCCTTGCCGGCGACGACACCGCGATCGAGGTCGTGCGCCGCCGCGCCGAGGCGCTGGTCGGCCGCTGACGGACCTCGAAGCTCACTTCTTGCGGGCGCCGGGGGGCGGCGGCGGCGGCGTGGTGACCTTCTTGTAGCGGGTCTTGATCTCCTCGACCTCGACCTTCACGGTGAGGCCGCCGAGGGCGCTCGCCGGCAGGCCGAGCGCGGCGCAGAGCTGCTGCAGGTACTCGTCCTCGGCGAGGTCGAGCGTGTCGTCGGCCTCGTGCACGGCGGCGACCAGGGAGAGCAGGTGCTCGCGGTCGGCGGTCGGGTCGCCCGCGAAGACGGCGGCGGTGCGCGCCAGGTCGAACGCCTCGGGATCGAACCCGTCGATCCGGCTCTCGAGCTCGCCCGGGACCTTGCCGTCGAGCATGTAGGCGAGGAGCTCCTGGACGCGCTCGGCCTCGCGGTCGTCGAGGTGCGCGTCGGCGTACGCCGCGCCGAGCAGGAGGTCGGTCAGAGCCTGGGTGCGGTCGGTGGCGGCCATCGCGCGGAGCGTAACTCATTGTTGTTCGATTCGCGCCGGCTCACCGGGCGTGAAGAACGCGTGAACCCGTGGCGCCGGCCGCGCCGAGGTGATGTGATCGCGAGCATGGTCCACGGCTGCCCGCGCTGCGGCGATGCGCCAGGCGTCGGTGTCCTGTGCGGCGCGTGCGCCGGGGCGATCGTACCGCGCGACGGCCTCCTCCCCGATCACGTGCGCTCGACGCGCGCGCGCGCCGACGCGGCGGGCTGGCTCGTCGATGGCTTCGGGGCCGCGCACCCGATCGGCGTGAACGCGACGGTGGGGCGCGGCCCGACGGGCGACGTCATCATCCTCGACGGGTCGGTGTCGCGCGATCACGCCGAGCTCACGCGCGGCGAGGGCGGATGGCAGCTGCGCGACCTCGGCAGCCGCAACGGGACGCAGCTCGACGGCCAGCGCGTCAACGGCCGCGCGCTCCTGCCGCGGCGCGCGCTCGTGCGCTTCGGCGACATCGCGTTCGTGTTCATCGGCGACGCCGTGCCCTTGCCCGATCCCGGGATCCGCTCGATCGCGACGGGGCACGCCGCCGGCGACGCCGTCTTCCGCTACACGATGCGCGGCGGGGAGGTCGAGCTCTGCCTCGTCGGCGCGCGCAACGACACGCAGGCGGGAGGCGCCTTGCTCTACCGGCCGCACGGGCAGACGGCGTGGGCCGAGCTGAGCCTGCCGCCGCTCGAGTTCCAGCTCCTGCGCATGCTGTGCGATCGCGCGCTCGCCGACAGCGCCGGGCCGACCAAGGTGCGCGGCTGCGTGCCGACGCGGCAGCTGGCCAGGGAGCTGCCGTTCCAGTCGCGCTACGCCAACGAGGAGAACGTGCGCCAGGTCGTGCGCCGCGTGCGCGCGAGCCTCGCGAGCATCGGCGCCGACGGGCTCGTCGAGGCCGTCCCCGGGCGCGGCTACTACCTGACGTGGCCGGTCACGACCTGACCGGTCACGCGACCTCGCCCGAGGTCGTCGCGCGCGCCATCAGATCGACGGTGATCGTGCGCGGGCCGGCGCTGCCGCCGTCCGCCGCCGGCTTCCTCCGCTCCTCGAAGCTCGTCCACCACGCGAGGGCCGCGTCCTCGTCCCACTGGTCGGCCTCGGGCACGAGATCGAGCGCGGCGCGCAGCGCGCGGGCGCTCTCGGGGCGCGCGCCCGGATCCTTCGACAGGCACGCGAGCACGAGCGCCTCGAGCTCGGCCGAGATCGGGCGGTCGGTGCGCTGCGACGGCGGCACCGGCGTCTCGTGCACGTGCGCGAGACACAGCTGCGCGACCGAGGTCCCGGCGAACACGCGCTCGCCGGTGAGGAGGAAGTAGGCGACGGCGCCGACGCCGTAGAGGTCGCTGCGCGGACCGACGTCGCCCGGGCTCGTGATCACCTCGGGTGCGAGGTAGGCCGGCGTGCCGAGCACCGCCGGCGCGCCGCTGCCGCCCTCGCCACGCTCGACCTCGACGACGAGCCCGAAGTCGAGGACCTTGACGACGTCGGGCTGGTTGCCGCGCCGGCAGAGGATGACGTTCGCCGGCTTCACGTCGCGGTGGGTGAGGCCGCGGCTGTGCGCCTCGTCGAGCGCGCCGCAGATCTGTCGCAGCACCTGCACGGCGCGCGGCGCCGGCAGCGGCCCGTCGAGGTGGATGAGCACCTCGAGATCGACGCCGTCGACGTACTCCATCGCGTAGTAGAAGACGCCGTCGGGGCTGCGACCGTAGTCGTAGATCGCGACCGTGTTGGGGTGGGTGAGCTGGCTCATGTGCTGGACCTCGCGCTCGAAGCGCGCGAGGTCGTCGGCGCCGTGCTTCTCCGGCGGCAGGAGCTTCACCGCCGTCGGGCGACGCAGGAGCGCGTGGCGCGCGTGGTAGACCGCGCTCATCGGCCCCCGGGCGATGAGCCCGGTGAGCGTGTACTGCCCGAGCTGGCGCGCCTGCCGCAGATCGGCGCGCAGGCCGTAGATGAGGCGGGACCCGGTCGTCGCGAGCACGGTCGCCATGCCTGCGAAGAGGACGACGCCGATGACGAACGGCACCGGCGGGATCTCGAGCTGCTGCGGGCGCTGGATCGCCATGCCGACGCCGGCGGCGAGGAACGGGACGTACGACACGACGCCCGTGACCGCGGTGCGCCGGCCCGTCGAGGGCACGATCAGGGCGCGCGAGAAGACGGTGAAGGTGTGCCAGATGAAGGCGGCCCACACGGCGGCGCGCTGCTCGGAGTTGACGTACGCCGACAGCCCGAAGACCCCGCCGATGCAGAGCACGATGAGCGCGTCGATGCGATAGAGCACCTGGATCGCGAGCGGGCGGCGCATCGCGATGCCCCAGATCGCGCCGAGCGCGGCGAGGCCGGCGAAGGCGAAGGCGTGGACGAGGTCGGCGCCGAGCGGGCGGGTCTGCGGGTAGAGCTCGTAGAGCGAGAGCACGAACCCGAAGAGGACGAGACACACCCAGAAGATGAGGCCGGCCATGAGCCGCAGGCGCTGCTGCACGTGGTCGCGGATCTCGTCCGCCGTCGCCGCGGGGATCCACGGCACGCGGGCGTTGCGCGCGCTGCGTGACAGCCGTGGCGGGTCGGATCTCCCCACGCGCTCATTCTAACGGCTTCACGCGAAGCTCACCCCGCCGGCATGGGGGCTTCACGCCCGGGCGGGCCACAACGGAGCATGACCTCCCGGGTCGTGGCCGGTCTGTTCCTCGCGGCGGGGGTCGCCACGGCGCGCGCCGACGATCCGCAGGCCGCGACGCGAACCGGCGTCGCCGACGCGGAAGCGCCGCGGCGCCGCGACGCCTCGTGGCGCGAGCTCATGCGCGGGCCGTACCACTCGTCGCGGCTGTTCGCGACGCCGGTCGCCGACACCGTCGGGCCCTACATCCTCGCGGTGAGCTACGACGGCAGCCTGCTCGAGAACCCGGGCGTCCTGTCGTCGGCGGGCGTGGTCGCGATCGGGTTCGGCGACATCGCGCAGCTCGAGTACCGGCACACCTCGGCGATCAGCCTCGACGAGGTGCAGGCCCCGGTGCCGGCGGTCGGCGTGCAGCTCGAGGCGCCGTTGCCCGATCGACCGGCGTGGCCGGCGGTCGCGCTCGCGTTCCGTCTCGGCGTGCCGCGGCACCAGGAGCGCGGCGCGACGACGATCGACGAGAAGGTCACGGATCTCTACCTCGTCGGACGCCAGCGGCTGCCGGGGCGGCTCGCGACCGTGACGCTGCACGGCGGCGTGCGCATGAGCTCGGCCGAGCTCGCGCTCGGCGGGGACGCGAGCGGCGAGGTGCGGCGGCGGCTGTTCCTGCCGGCGGGCGGCGTCGCGATCGCGGTCGGCGATCACGCGGTCGGCATCGTCCAGGCCGGGCTCGCGCCG
>JAIOII010001408.1 GCA_019912685.1 Kofleriaceae bacterium | reverse complement strand
GCCGCAGGCGGCGACGATCGCCGCGGTCGAGAGGAGCGCGAGCCGGCGCATCCGGCCATCCTACACGGCGTCAGCCGGTCGGGACGCAGCTGAAGGGGCCGGAGGCGTCGCTGCGGTTGTTGTCCTCGATGCACTCGTTGTTGTCGCTCGACGTCGACGACTGGCAGTCGTAGCCGCCGTTGTCGACGCACGCGCGCACGTCGATCTGCGCCGGGGCGCTCGGCCACGCGCACGCGACGTCGACGCACGCGCCGGGGGGGAGCGGCGCGGGCGTCGTCATCGGGCCGCCGTCGCACGCGATCTCGGTCATCGTCGCGTTGTCGTAGAACCGCACCGGCACGCCGGCGCCGACGACGACGTCGCCGTCGTTGCACACGCGTGCCTGCAGCGTGCAGCCCACCGGCACGAGCGAGAGGAAGACGGTCAGGTCGGGCGCCGCGAGCGCGTCGAACTCGGGGAGGTTCTGGCGGAAGGTGTTGAGCTTGCCCGAGATGGTGTTGGGCGTGTCGACGCGCCAGTTGGCGGGCTCGCTCGTCGGGATCTGGCCGAGCTCGCTCACGTTGGTGATGTGGTAGGCGTGCTGGTTCCACACGCGCCGGGTCGCGGCCCAGCTGTCGGTCGCGTCGCCGATCACGCGGATGCCCTGGGCGCCGCCGCTCGTGGCGGTCGTGTTCTCGACGAACACGACCTCCGCGTTGCCGTCGTTGTCGACGTCGACGACGATCGGCATCTCGAGCCGCGTGCGCGAGCGGTTGGCCTGCATGAGCCGCACGGCGCCGGTGCTGCCGTCGAGGATGCGGAAGGTCTGCTCGTCGGCGTAGACGACCTCGGCCTTGCCGTCGCTGTCGAAGTCGAACACGCTCGAGCCGGTCACGCGCGAGCTGCAGTCGAAGTTCGCCACCTTCCAGCGGATGCCGGGATCCGAGCACTCCGCGGGCAGCGGCGTGGCCAGGCAGTCGAGGTCGGCGACGACGTAGAAGTCGGCGGCGGCCACGCCGATCTCGGCGCGCCCGTCGCCGTCGAAGTCGGCGACCGTCGGCGGGCCGCCCTCGTTCTTGCCGCAGTTGTCGCGCGGGATCGCGATGCGCACGGGGGCGCCGCCGAGCTGGAGCTCGGTGCCGTCGTGGTTGAGGATGTAGATCGTCCCGCCGCGCACGCTCACCACCTCGCCCTGATCGTCGGCGTCGAAGTTGCCGGTCGCGGTGAAGCCGTCGCAGGGCAGCTGCTGGCACATCGTCGTGGTCGCCGGGACCGGGTACGTGAACGCCCAGCGCGTGGCCGCGGCGGCGTCGTACGCGGTGCCGCCGGCGAGCACCTCCGGGCGGCCGTCGAGATCGAGATCGCCGGTCGCGGCCACCGGACCGAGGAAGCCGTTGACGCCGAGGTCGGCGGTGCCGGTGCCGGCGACGGTGCCGTCCTCACCGTTCAGGATGACGCGGCCCTGGATGACCTCGGGCTTGCCGTCGCCGTCGAGGTCGGCGAGCGCGGGCTGCGGCGCCGGGAACGTGTCGGCGCCGTCGGGCGCGGCGCGGTTCATCCACAGGACGCTGCCGTCGCGCCGGAGCGCGATGGTGCCGCCGCCCTGCAGCGAGGCGACGATGTCGGCCGAGCCGTCGGCGTCGACGTCGCCGAGCGCGACGCCGCCCGACGGATCGAAGCGGACGCCGGCGACGCCGGTGTCGGCCTCGATGCGGGCCGGCCCGACGACGAAGTGCTGCGGCAGGACGCCGTCGGCGCCGCAGGCGCCGGACACGACGCGCAGCACGCCGCCGACGCCCAGGCGATCGATCTGGTCGTCGTACGACACGAAGACGATGTCGGGGATGTCGGCGAGCGTGACCTGGCCGTCCTGATCGTCGTCGGTCAGGTTCATCACCATCGGCGTCATGGTGACGTCGTCGTAGGTCGGGTGCGGATCGCCGGCCGCCGGGCGGTCCCACCGGCACTCGACCTCCGGGTTGAACTCGCCGGTCGGGGTGAAGGTGCAGGTGGGCACCCCGCCGTCGCCGTCGCCGCCGTCGTCGCCGACGCCCGCGTCCCCATCGCCGCCGCCGTCGCCATCACCATCGCCCCTGCCGCCATCGCCACACGCGACCAGGAAGGTGATCAGGACGAGCGACGCGGGTCGGATCGTTCGCAAGGTGGGCCTCCTCCGATCACACGCGCCAGCAACTTGCGTACCCGGGCGCACGCACGCCTCTTCGCGCAGCTAGCGCCACCTTTGGTGGTCTCGCTGACTGCGCGCGCCGCGCTGAGGCCAGGAGACTCCAGCGCGCGCTGGAGCCGTTCGACCTCAGGTGCGGCACCCGCTCGCGGCGAATGGCAAAGATCGTCCGCGAGGATGGGACGCGGGGGTTCCGTGGCATCGTGGAGTGTGGCCGCGACCGACCGTCCCGCAGACGCCGTGAGCGTCACCGCGACGGCGGGGCCCACGGATTCGACGGTCGCCGACGTGGGCGCGCGTCCTCGTCCGGCGAGCGCGGCGATCGCCGCGGCGGACGGCTACCGGATCATCGACGAGCTCGGCCGCGGCGGCATGGGGCGGGTCCTGCGTGCCGAGGACCAGCGGCTGGGCCGTGAAGTCGCGGTCAAGCAGCTGGTGTCCGAGACGGCAGCGGCGCGCGCGCGGTTCGAGCGCGAGGCGCGCATCACCGCACGCCTCCAGCATCCGGCGATCGTGCCGGTGTACGAAGCCCGACTCGACGCAGGCGGGGCGCCGTTCTACGCCATGAAGCTCGTCACCGGTCGGACGCTCGCGGAGATGATCCGCTCGACCCGGACGCTGACCGATCGCATGGCGCTCCTGCGCCACGTCGTCGCCGTCGCTGACGCGATGGCCTACGCGCACAGCCGCCGGGTGATCCATCGCGACCTGAAGGCGTCGAACGTCGTGGTCGGCGAGTTCGCCGAGACCATCGTCATCGACTGGGGGCTCGCGAAGGATCTCTCCTCGGGCGACGATCCCGTCTCGGCCGAGCACGGGGCACCCCGCGGCTCGGAGGAGCTGACCGTCGACGGAGCGATCATGGGCACCCCTGCCTACATGCCTCCCGAGCAGGCGGAGGGCGAGCCCGTCGACGAGCGCGCCGACGTCTACGCGCTGGGCGTGATGCTCTATCACCTGATCGCCGGCGAGATGCCGTACGCCGGCGCGAGCAGCGCGGACGTCCTTGCCGCGGTCCTCGCCGGGCCACCTCGGCCTCTGCTCGAGCGCGTGCCGGCGGCGCCGCGCGATCTCGCCGCGATCGTCGCCAAGGCGATGGCGCGCGCCCCCGCCGACCGGTATCCGAGCGCGCTCGAGCTCGCGCGCG
>JAIOII010001407.1 GCA_019912685.1 Kofleriaceae bacterium | reverse complement strand
CGTCGGCGCCGGTCGGCTCGCGCACCCGCGCGCTGCCCGCGGCGGTCACGACCTCGAAGCGAGCGCGGGGCGGCGCGCTCGCCGCCGGCACCAGCTCGGAGGTGAAGACGTCGACGTCGGCGGGCGCCCGGCACGCCGGGTTCGCACAGCGCACGATCAGCCCGATGCGATCGCCGTAGAGCGCGGCCCGCACCGACAGCAGCAGCGCGTTGCGGTCGCCGCGGGTCAGGGCCGCGGTCAAGGTGGCGTCGACCTCGTCGTAGCCGCCGATGCGTCCGACCAGCGTCGCCAGCAAGGCCGACACCGCGCGGCTGCCGCGCTCGCTGGCCCCGCCGAGGATCAGCTCCTCGCGTCCGGCCAGCGGACGCACCTCGACGACGCGGTGACAGTCCCCGCCATCGTCGAACAGTCCGTGCGGCAGCTCGACCGAGAATGCGCCGTCCAGCATCGCCACGATCCGCTCACGCCTCGAGTCGCGTGAAGCCCTCGTACTGGATCTCGATGGTCTCGATCAGGATCTCGTTGGCCTCGGCGGCGAGCTCGGACATCGCGGTGTACTTGGAGCACCACGCCTTGTGCAGCACGAACTTCTTGACCGGCAGGTTGCGGTCGATGTCGTAGACGAAGATCTCGACCTCGCGCCGGAACTCCGGGTCGGTCGCGCGGTTCGGCGGCACCCGGGTCTGCTCGTGGCGGATCAGCTGGGTGGCCCACTTCTCGAACTCGGGATCGGTGGTGAGCCCGGCCTCCATGGTCACCGGCTCGTAGTGGGTGCGGCCCGGCGACAGCTCCTCGTTGGAGTGCAGGTTGTTGCCGGCGCGGAACTTCACCACCTCCACGGTCCCGGTCAGGCCGCTCATCTTGCGGCAGGCCGCCACCTCGATGCCGCCGAGCAGGATCCGGAAGTTGAAGTTGCGGAACGGGTCGCGCTTCTTGGGATCGACGAAACGGGCCATGGCAGTCCTTCCCGGTGGATCACGACGTCACGTCGACGCGCGTCCAGCCCTCGTGCATGAGCTCGACCGACAGGATGGCCACCTCGCTGGTCATCGAGTCGAGCTTGGGTAGAGCCTGGTACTTGCTGATCCAGGCATTGAAGATGCGATAGCTGCGGTACAGCGGCGTGCTGCGCTCGTACGGCGCCAGCTTGGTCGGCTGGGGCGACGGCAAGCCGGCGCTGGTCGACTGGGTGGGCGGTCCCTGCGGGTACGCGTTCTCGTCCCACACGTCGATGACCACCTCGCGCTTGACCGGGCGGGTCGAGTCGACCACGCCGGTGGCGGCGAAGGCGAGCACCACCTGCGACCACGACTCCAGCGTGTCGTCGAGCGCGATGCCCTGCTCGAGGGTGATCGGCTCCCAGGTGATCTTGTTGGGGTTGGCGTAGCGGTGCAGGTTGTTGCCGCCCTCCCACACCTCGTAGGGTGCGATCTGCGTCCGCAACCCGGACACCGTGCGCACGCCGGCGACGTAACCGTCGCCGGCGCGGCCCTGGCTGAACGACTGCACCCGCACCCGGAACTGGTACGTGCGCAGCGGGTTGCGGGGCGAGACCATCATCAGGAGGCCAGGAGGCTCTTCTGGCTGATCTCGATGACCACGAACTCGGCCGGCTTGAGCGGCGCGAACGCCACCTTGGCGGTCACGATGCCGGCGTCGACGTTCTCCTGGGGATTGGTCGCGCGATCGCACTGGACCAGGAAGGCCTCGTCGGGCGTGGCGCCCTGGAACGCGCCCTGCCGGAACAGGGTCATCATGAAGGCCTCGATGTTGATGCGGATGCGGCCCCACAGCTCCTCGTCGTTGGGCTCGAACACCGCCCATTGCAGGCCGCGGCGCAGCGACTCCTTGAGGAACAGCGCCATGCGCCGCACCGGCACGTAGCGCCACTCGGGATCCGGGGCGAGGGTGCGGCTGCCCCACGACACGATGCCGACGCCGGGGAACTGGCGGAGGCAGTTGAGGCTGGCCGGGTTGAGCAGGTCCTGATCGGAGTCGAGCACGCGAGCCTGCAGGCCGACGGCCTGGGGCACGGTGGCCTCGATGCCGGCCGGCGCTTTCCACACGCCGCGGGTGATGTCGGTGCGGGCGAAGATGCCGGCGACGTGGCCCGACGGCGCGACGAAGCGGGTCGGGTTGCGGCCGATGCCGGTCGGGTCCGGCACCTGGATCCATGGGTAGAACATGGCCGCGTTCTTGGAACGCGACGGCAGCGAGTCGATGAACAGCCGGGCCTCGTCGGGTTTGATCTCGACGTTGCGCTCGACGGTGCCCGGGCCGTCGATCAGCGCGAAGCAGTCGCCGCGGCTGTCGCAGTAGGCGACGTTGACCGCGATGTGGGCGAAGTCGTTCTTGCCCGGCAGCGCGACGATGTTGACGTCGAGGCCGTCGAGGGCGTGCACGCCGGTACGGTCGATGATGGTGCCGGCGTAGTCGGACGACGTGATGGCGCCCGAACCGTCGGTGCCGCCGGCCACCAGCACCGGCGTCGAGGCGGTGGTCGCGGTCGGCCGCACCAGCGGGTTGTTGGGTGAGTTGGCGCCGTAGCCGCGCGCGACGGTGGTGAAGCCGAGGTTCTTGACCAGCACCGCCGGGGCCAGCGCCGTGACCACCTCGGTGATCGACAGGCGCTTGTAGTCGTAGCGATCGACCGAGATCACCGGCCCCTGCGCGCCGGCCACGCCGGCGGCGGTGGTGATGCGTGCCGCGGTGGGCGTCGACGCGATGGCCAGCGTCGGCACCGCGCTGGCGTTGCCGACGCCGGTGACGGTGAAGGCGCCGTTGGCGCCCAGGCTGACGCTCAGGCCGAGGCCGGCGCCGGTCAGGGCCGCGGCGATCTCGGCGCTGGTCGTGGTCGCGGCGGCCGCCGCGGGCACGGCGATCGGCGGCGAGGCCACGCCGTTGATCGTGACGACCAGCTGCTGCCCGGTCAGATCGTAGGTCGGCGGCGTCGGCGCCGTGACGTTGACGGTCGGCGGCGTCGACTGGGCGTCATCGATCACGACCGAGGTGTTGCTCGGCACCGCGACCCGGAACGCGGTCGACAGCTCCTCGTCGAACACCGCGCCGATCTGCGCCATGGTCATGTTGTAGAAGCCGTTGGCCGCCACCAGCACCGTCGGGTTCAACGCGCTGTCGACGTTGGCCTTGGTGAACTCGACCACCTCGGTGACCGCCGGCACGTCGGGCAGGCCGACGTCCCAGGATGACACCGTGAACTTCTTGCCGACCGGGATCGCGATGACGTCGGCGGCGTTGGCCACCGTCTTGGTCCTGAGCGCCGGCAGCTGCGCGCCGATCAGCGTGGGCGGCGCCGGCACGTTGAGCGCGGCCTGGAACAGGTCGACGGCCTCGACGTACTTCGACGACTTCATGCGCTCGACCACGTAGTCCTCGTGGGTCGGATCCATGCGCACGTCATCGAAGGTCTCGAGCGGCTTGATGGCGCCGTTGTCGCTCCACTTCACGTCGACGCGAAAGGCGTCGGCCAGGAAGTTGGTCGAGGCGCCGATGAAGATGCGCAGGTTGGTCGACCAGATGCCGGCGCCGCGGGCCACGAACTGCAGCGAGCTCGGCGGCGGCGCGCCACCGATCCGGCTCGGCACCGGGCTCGACTGCCCCTTGACCGCGTTGGACGGCAGCACGCGCACCACGTACGCGCGCTTGCCGCCGGCGGCGAAGAAGCCGTTGACCGCGTGGCCGAGCAGACCGCGCTCGCCGGGCAAGAGCTCGCCGAGGTGCTTCTGGTAGTCGGCGAAGCTGGTGCAGAAGTGCGCCATCGCCGGGATGCCGCGGGCGGCCTCGCCGACGAACGCCGCGGTCGAGGTACCGACTCCTTCAACGGGTTTGACCCCGCCGGAAACTTCTTCGACGTAGACGCCGGGATGCAGCCTTTCGGGCTCTCCACCAGGTTTAGTGGGTTGATCCGGGCCGCAGCGTGATCGGCACGAGGTCGATGCCGGAGCAGCAGAGCTTGAGGAGGGCGATGAGCGCGGAGGCGCTGTGCAGGCCGTAGCTGCGGCGCGTGATCGTACGGGC
>JAIOII010001406.1 GCA_019912685.1 Kofleriaceae bacterium | reverse complement strand
CTCGAGCACGGGGAAGCGGAAGAAGCCGCCGTAGAGGCCGACGATCGCCGACGCGAGCCACTGCCCGAGCCCGAGGCCGACGGCGAGCCCGCCGACCATGATCACGGAGGCGAACGCGAGCACGTGGCGGCCGAGGGCGCCGCGCGTGTAGCCGAGCGCGCGCAGGACCGCGAGCGTCTCGCGCTGCAGGTGCACGATGCGCGACAGGACGACGTTCAGGAGGAACATCGCGACCAGGAGGAAGACCGCGGGCACCTGCGTGGCGAGCACCTCGAGCTGCTCGATCTCGCTGGAGACGACCCGATCCGACGTCTTCCGGTCGCGGCCGTAGGCGCCGCTGCCGCCCCACGGCGCGAGCACGCGATCGATCGCCTCGATGGCGGTGCGCTCGTCGGCGCCGGGGACGAGCCGCACCGTGAGGTCGTCGAACGCGCCGCGCTTGCCGCTCGCGCCGGCCAGCGCGTCCCGCGTCATCCAGATGACGCCGTGATCGGCCGTGCTCGCGACGCCGGCCTCGACCGGGAAGATCCACTCCGGCGACAGCACGAGCCCCGCGACGCGCAGCTCCATCTCCTGGCCGGCGACGACCAGCGTCACCGGGTCGCCGGGATCGAGCCCGCGCGCCTCGGCGAACGTCTCGAGCACGAGGATCTCGTCGTCGCGGCCGACCTCGAGCCCGTGACCGCGGCGCAGGACCAGGCCGGCGACCGCGGCGCGGTCGGTCGGGTCGAGCGAGATCGCCTGGCCGCCGGGCGGGCGCGCGACGCCGGGGAAGCGGAACGACACCGGCTCGACGAGCCGCGTCTGGACGGCGGCGACGCCCGGCAGCTCGCGCAGCCGCTCGGCGACGGCGTCCGGCGCCCGCTCGAGGTGCGCGAACACGTCCGGGAAGCCGTAGCGCGCGTAGTACGCGTCGCGCGACCGCGCGAGCGCGCGGTGCGCGCCGGAGAGGCAGACGTACGCCGCCACGCCCGACGCGAGGATGAGCGTGATCGTGATGACCTGGCCGCGCATGCGCCAGAGGTCGCGCAGGAGCTTCTTGTCCAGCGCGCGCATCACCAGTCCAGGGTCGACGGCGAGGCGCGCGTCGGGTTCCGCCGCTCCGACGCGATGCCGCCGTCCTTCATGGTCACGACGCGATCGGCCATCGCGGCGATGACCGCGTTGTGGGTGATGAGCGCGGTCGCGGTGCCGAGCTCGCGGTTCACCGTCTCGATCGCCTCGAGCACGAGCCGACCGGTCTTGCCGTCGAGCGCGCCGGTCGGCTCGTCGCACAGGAGCAGATCGGGGCGCTTGGCGATCGCGCGCGCGATCGCGACGCGCTGCTGCTCGCCGCCGGAGAGCTCCGACGGGAAGTGGTCGAGGCGGTCGGCGAGGCCGACCATCCCGAGCGCGTCCTCCGGCTTCATCGCGTCGGCGACGAGGTCCACGACGAGCGCGACGTTCTCGCGTGCGGTCAGGCTGGGCACGAGGTTGTAGAACTGGAACACGAAGCCGACGTGCTCGCGCCGGTAGCGGGTCAGGTCATCGTCGTCCGCCCGCGAGAGATCGTGATCGCGGTACACGATGCTGCCTCCGCTCGGCGCGTCGAGCCCGCCGATCAGGTTGAGGAGCGTCGACTTGCCGGAGCCCGACGGCCCGAGGAGCACGAGCATCTCGCCGGCCGCCAGCGTGAAGTCGACGTCGACGAGCGCGCGGACCGCGGTCGGACCCGAGCCGTACGTCTTCTCCAGATGACGGGCGACGAGGACGGCGTCGGACACGCTCGCTTCGGGTTGCACGACGCGGACCACGGACGTGCGTGGCACGACGCTCGCAGCCGCATCCGTTCATGGCATCGCGACCTCGGATTCGCCCCTCCCCGGCAACCGCTGCGCTCGGCGGTCTTCGCAGCGCAGGAGCTGCGCGATGCGGTTGACCTTCCTCGGCGCCGCCCGCGAGGTGACCGGCTCGATGCTCCTGGTCACGACCGAGCGGGCCTCCGTGCTCGTCGACTGCGGCCTCTTCCAGGGCCGCCGCGCAGAGTCGCGCCGGCGCAACGCCCACCTGCCCCACCCGGCGGTCACCGCCGACGCGGCGATCGTGACGCACGCGCACATCGACCACACCGGCAACCTGCCGGTGCTCGTGCGCTCCGCGTTCCCCGGCGACATCTACCTCACGCCCGCGACGCGCGATCTGGCGGCGTGCATGCTGCGCGACGCCGCACGGCTCCAGGAGGCCGACGCCGAGTACCTGAACCGCAAGTACGCCGACGACCCGGAGTGGGAGCCGATCGTGCCGCTCTACACGGAGGAGGACGTGCCGCCCGCGCTCGAGCGCATGGTCGCCGTCCCCTACCACCGCCGCTTCACCGTCGCCGACGGCGTGAGCGCGACGTTCCTCGACGCCGGGCACATCCTCGGCTCGGCCCAGCTCGTCCTCGACATCGACGAGCGCGGCCGTCAGCGCCGCGTCGTCGTCTCCGGTGACCTCGGCCGCGCCGGGCTGCCGATCATCCGCGACCCCGAGCCACCGCCGCGCCACCCCGACGTGCTCGTCATGGAGAGCACGTACGGCGACCGCACGCACGCGCCGGCCGAGCGCATGGCGGACGACCTCGCGCGCGTCATCGACGAGACCCGCGCCCGCGGCGGCAAGGTCGTCGTGCCCGCGTTCGCGCTCGGCCGCACGCAGGAGCTCCTCGTCGTGCTCCACCGCCTGCGGCGGGACCGACGCCTGCCCGCGATCCCGGTGTTCATCGACTCGCCGCTCGCGATCGACGTGACGTCGGTGTTCCGCATGCACCCGGAGTGCTTCGACGCCGAGACCCGGCGGCTGCTCGACGAGGACGACCTCTTCGCGCTCGAGGGCCTGCACCTCACCCGCACGCGCGACGAGTCGGTGGCGATCAACGACGTCGTCGGCCCGGCCATCATCATCGCCGCGTCGGGCATGGCCGAAGGCGGCCGCGTGCTCCACCACCTGCGCAACCTCGTCGAGGATCCGCGCAACACCGTGCTGGTCGTCGGCTTCATGGCCCAGCACACGCTCGGCCGCCGCCTCGTCGAGCGCCGGCCGCGCGTCAAGATCTGGGGCGTCGAGCGCGACCTGCGCGCCCAGGTGGTGACGCTGAACGCGTTCTCCGCGCACGCCGACGCCGACGGCCTCGTCGCCTACGCGTCCGCATGCCGGCCCGGACGCGCGCTCCTCGTCCACGGCGAGGACGCCGCGCAGGCGGCGCTGCGCACGCGGCTCGCCGCGACCGGCATCGACGCCTACGCGCCGGAGCGCGGCGAGACGATCGAGCTCTGACTCAGCAGACCGGGTCGCCGGCGGCCCGGCCACCGGTCGCCGTCTTCCGCGCGTGGCGCTGCGCCGCGAGCACCTGCAAGAGGTCGAACGTCGTGAGGATGCCGACGAGCTCGTGATCGTCGATGACGAGGACGCGGTGGATGCGCTGGCTCCGCATCACCTCGGCGGCGTCGGCGACGGACATGTCAGAGGGCACCCAGACCCGTTCCTTCACCATCGCGTCGGCGGCGGTCAGGGTCGCCATGCGCTCGGCGAAGTCGGCGGGCGCGTCATTCCAGTTGGGATCCGAGCCGGGAAGCTCGTCGCGGAAGTACGAGCCCGAGATGGTCGAGACGCTGTCGTACTCGTCGCGCACCGCACGCAGGAGGTCGAGGCTCGAGATGACGCCGACGACCTTGCCGGAGCCCTCGTCGACCACCGGGGCGCCGTTGATCTCCTCCTCGACGAAGAGGCGGTGCACGTCGACCAGCGGGGTCTCGGGGCTGACCACCAGGACCTCGCGTTGCATGAGCTCGCGGACCAGCATGTCGTTCATGCCGGCAGGAACTGCACGTGTCATGCCGTGGCCAAGCGTGCGAATCCGATGCCGCCGCACATGGCCGCCTGCGCAGCGCTTGCGTCGATTCGACGCACAGCGCCGCGGTTAGCCGCCCGTGTATCCGGCATGACTCGTGCTGTGCAAGGAGAACGATGACGGCGACCGCAACCCCGGGTGCAGTTCCCTTCCGGGTGCCCCTGCTCGGCGGCAAGTACTTGCTCGGCGACTGTATCGGGTCGGGTGGGATGGGGCGGGTCTACCGCGCGCACCAGCCCAACCTCGATCGGCTGGTGGCGATCAAGATCCTCCACCGCGCGCTCGCCGACGACCCACACGTCGCCCGCCACTTCCGCACCGAGGCGATCGCCGCCGCGCGCTTCTCTCACCCCAACTCCGTCGCCGTCATCGACTACGGCGAGACCGACGAGGGCGTGCCGTTCCTCGTCATGGAGTACCTGGAAGGCCGGACCTTGTCGCAGATCGTCCGCGACGAGGCGCCGCTCGAGGTCGCCCGCGCCGTCCGCATCACGCTCCAGATCCTCGACGCGCTCAGCGACGCGCACGCGCTCGGTATCGTCCACGCCGACGTGAAGAGCGACAACGTCCTCGTCCACGAGACGCGCGACCGCGGCGAGCAAGCGAAGCTCGTCGACTTCGGCCTCGCGCGCATCGCCGCCGAGCCTGGCGTCGAGCTCGGCGTCGACGACGCCTTCATCTCGGGCACGCCCGAGTACATGGCACCCGAGGTGATCGAGGGCGGTCCGCCCACGCCACGCTCCGACTGCTACTCGGTCGCGGCCATGCTCTACGAGCTCCTCACCGGCGCGACGCCGTTCGGCGGGGCCGACTTCGCGGAGATCCTGCGCCGTCACGTCGAGGACCTCGTCGTGCCCCCGTCGCTGCGCTGTCCCGAGCTCGCGATCCCGCGCCACGTCGAGGAGGCGATCCTGCGCGCCCTGGCCAAGGATCCTGCCGACCGCTTCCCGACCACGGCGGCGTTCGCCACGGCCCTGGGCGCCCTGGCGCCCCCCGCGCCGACCCGGCTGCGCCGCTGTACGGCGGCGCGCGCGAACGGCGACCTCATGACGACCCTCGTGC
>JAIOII010000141.1 GCA_019912685.1 Kofleriaceae bacterium | reverse complement strand
TCGCCAGCGCGGTGATGACCACGTCGACGAGCGCGCGCGCCTCGGCCGACGACGACGCGCTCGTGCGGCTCCAGCTCGCGCGCGTGAAGGGCGCGTGGAAGATCGCGTCGATCGACCTTCGCGAGATCGAGGAAGGCGGCGTCGCCGGCGGCGTGGTCGGCGGCGTGGTCGGCGGCGTCATCGCTCCGCCTCCTCCTCCGCCGCCTCCTCCCTCGGCGCCGGCCGTACCACCGACGATGCTCGAGGCGATGCGCGTCGCCGGCGAGAAGAACATCCCGCCCGATCAGGCGACCCGCGACGCCATGACCGCCGCCGGCAAGACCAAGGTCGTCGTGCCGATCAAGCTCTGCGTCGACGCCAAGGGCGTCGTCGCCTCGACCAGGGTGCTGAAGTCGTCCGGCTTCCCCGCCTACGACACGAAGCTCGCGACGACGATCGCGAAGACGTGGCGCTACAAGCCGTATCTCGTGAACGGGACACCGACGGCGATTTGCAGCGTGGTGACGTTCATCTACCAGCAGCGCTCGTGATAGGCCATAAAGCCCCGATGTCGAACGCCAAGCCCCAGACCGCCATCTCGCCGACCCGCGCCGAGGACTACCCCGAGTGGTACCTCCAGGTCGTCAGCGCCGCCGATCTCGCCGAGAGCTCGCCGGTGCGCGGCTGCATGGTGATCAAGCCGTGGGGCTACGCGCTCTGGGAGAACGTGCAGCGCGTGCTCGACGGCATGTTCAAGGCGACCGGGCACGTGAACGCCTACTTCCCGCTGTTCATCCCGCTGCGCTTCCTCGAGAAGGAGGCGGCGCACGTCGAGGGCTTCGCCAAGGAGTGCGCCGTGGTCACGCACCACCGCCTCGAGGCCCGGGACGGCAAGCTCGTCCCGACCGGCGAGCTCGAGGAGCCGCTCATCGTCCGCCCGACGTCGGAGACGATCATCGGCGAGATGTTCGCGAAGTGGGTGCAGAGCTACCGTGACCTGCCGCTCCTCATCAACCAGTGGGCGAACGTCGTCCGCTGGGAGATGCGCACGCGCCTGTTCCTCCGCACCGCGGAGTTCCTCTGGCAGGAGGGCCACACCGCGCACGCGACGGCGAAGGAGGCCGTCGAGGAGACGATGCGCATGCTCGGCGTCTACGCCGACTTCGCCGAGAACTGGATGGCGATACCCGTCATCCAGGGCGAGAAGACCGCCGGCGAGCGCTTCCCGGGCGCGGTGCAGACCTTCTGCATCGAGTCGATGATGCAGGACCGCAAGGCGCTCCAGGCCGGCACCTCGCACTTCCTCGGCCAGAACTTCGCCAGGGCCTCGGGCATCCGCTTCTCCGACGACAAGGGCGCGCTCGAGCACGCCTGGACGACGAGCTGGGGCGTGTCGACGCGCCTCGTCGGCGCGATGATCATGACCCACGGCGACGACGACGGCATGGTGTGCCCGCCGCGCCTCGCGCCGGCGCACGTCGTCATCCTGCCGGTCCTGCAGAAGCCCGACCAGCGCGAACGCGTGCTCGACTACTGCCACAAGCTCGCCGCCGAGCTGCGCGCGCAGACCTTCGCCGGGCAGCCGGTGCGCGTCGAGCTCGACCAGCGCGACCTGCGCGGCGGCGACAAGGTGTGGCAGTGGATCAAGAAGGGCGTGCCGCTGCGCCTCGAGGTCGGGCCGCGCGACATCGATCAGGACAGCGTGTTCATGGGCCGCCGCGATCGCGGGCCCAAGGAGAAGGGCGGCATCGCGCGCGCCGAGCTGGTCGCGACGGTCGGCACGATCCTCCAGGACATCCAGGATGGCCTCCTCGCCCGCGCGCGCGCGTTCCAGACCGCGAACACGCGCGTGATCGACACCAGGGAGGAGTTCTACGCCTGGTTCACGCCGCCGCCGGCCGCCAAGGAAGGCGGCCCGACGCCGATCCACGGCGGCTTCGCGATGACGCACTTCTCTGGCGACGTCGACGTCGAGAAGCAGGTGAAGGACGACCTCGGCGTGACGGTGCGCTGCATCCCGCTCGACGACGGCGAGCCCGGCACGTGCCCGTTCACCGGCAAGCCGAGCGCGAAGCGCGTGGTCTGGGCCAAGAGCTACTGAGCGCGGGGCGCGCCCGCTCGCGCGCGCATCGCTGGTCTCCCGCCTGAACCCGGTGTTACCGTCGGCACAAGGAGACCGCCGTGGCCAAGCACATCGAGAACTTCAAGAGCTGGTCCGAGACCATCGTGAGCGACGTCGCCGCGCTCGAGAAGCTGGTCGAGGCGACCGGCGCCGAGGGGGAGGCGCGGCGCCTGGCCGCCGGTGCGCTCAGCTACCTCGTCATGCGGCTCGATCTCGTCCCCGATCACGAGCAGGGCATCGGCGCGCTCGACGACGTGATGGTGCTCCGCGTGTGCGCGCAGCTCGCCTCCGGCCACGGCCTCGACTCGCTCGACGGCGACGCCGAGATCACGCTCTCGCGCATGGCCAACGAGGCCGACCAGATCGCCGACTTCCTCGGCCGAGAGTTCTACGACAAGCTCCGGCAGTACTGCGTGAAGCTCGCCGAGACGTCCGTGCGCGGCCGGACTCCCGGCCAGGTCATCGGCGACGACGCCGCCCGCATGGCGCTCTTCGCCGAGGTCGACGACGAGATCAAGAAGACGGTCCCGGTGATCATCACCGACGCGGAAGACGCCGAGCTGCGGCTCAAGGCCTACCTGACCCACAAGCTGAAGTAGCCCCCGGGCCCCTGGAGCAGTTCCGGAGCGCGGGCGGGTGGCATGTGGTACTACCTCGCGCATGCGCACGTGGGGGATCGCGTTCCTGACGAGTGGGCTCCTGGTCACGCTGGCGGCCGCGCCGGCGCGCGCGGAGGATCCGAAGAGCTTCGAGGCGCTGGCCAGGACGGCCGAGCCGCTCGCCCGCGCCGACCTCGCCGGCCTGGTGTGGTCGTTGACCACGCCGTGCAACGACGGCGACGAGCTCGCGCAGCGCCAGTGCAAGGCCGCCCGCGACGCGCGCGCCGCGGCGGTGCGCGACGCCACGTTCGTCGTCGACGGCGACGGCACCGCGTTCGCGATGGGCGCGTGGAAGGCCGAGAGCAAGAGCGCGCCGATCACCCTGCGCGGCTGCATCGCGTGCGCCGAGCCGGTCGGCGGTCTCTACCTCGTCTCGAGCAAGGCCGCGCCGAGCTTCAAGGGCGCGACCGCCGAGGCCGCCGTCGTGCACGAGACCGCGCGCACCTTCAAGGACGAGGCCGCGGCCAAGCGCTGGGCGACGCGACTGCCGCAGCTGCGGACGCAGTTCGTCGTGAAGGTCGCCGCGGCGGGCGGCGGCATGTGGGAGCGCGACGGCAAGAAGGGCCTCGCGCTCGACGTCCTCGCGTTCCGCGTGTTCGACCCGTGCGACGGCGGCATCGTGTGCGCCAGCCCCCCGTCGGGCAAGGGACCCACGGACAAGAAGACGTGCGGCGAGTCGGTCGTCGAGGGCGAGCCCGCCGGCGACAGGCCGAAGGTCGACGCCCCCAGGGTCGACGAGCCGGCCGTGCCCGCGCAGCTCGACGCCAGGGACATCAAGACGGCGATGCAGCCCGTCGTCGAGGCGGCCCGGGCGTGCTTCGACACGTACGGCGTCGCCGGCTCGGCCAAGATGGTCTACGCGGTCGGCGGCGACGGCTCGATCCTGGCGTACGAGCAGACCGGCGACTTCGTCGACACGCCCACGGGCAAGTGCATCGACAAGGCGGCCCGGGCGGTGACGTTCCCGAAGAGCAAGAAGAAGCGCTTCGGCTTCTCGTATCCGCTCACGCTTCAGTAAGCGCTTCGATACGCCATGGCGCTGCGGAGGAACGTCGTCGTGGTCGCGCTCGCCCTGGCGGCGGTCGCCGGCTGCAAGCCGAAGCAGGAGCGCGCGCCGGCGGTGGGCAAGGACGCCGCGCCCGTCGCCGAGATCGTCGTCGACGCCGCGCCGGAAGAGCCCGAGCTGCCGCCACCCGACGTCGCCCCGGTCGAGCCGCCGCGGCGACTGTGGACGAACGAGCTCGTGACCGAGCAGGCGTGGCTCGACTACTCGAAGGAGCAGGGCGGCGAGCGCTTCTCCAAGTTCGTCGTCGATCTGAAGACCGACGCCATCTACTACTTCGACGTCGACGTCTACCGCCTGCACAAGGACTTCATCTTCGGCGAGCTCTACAAGAAGCCGAAGACCAGGGAGGCGGTGAAGGCATTCGACGTCAACTACGGCAAGGACAAGACCGACTTCCTGATGTGCTACCTCGTGCATCACCTCGGTCCCGACAAGTGGACGTTCGCGTTCTGGGAGGGTGACCACGCGACGCCGGCGCACGTCGAGCGCGCCTACCGGCGCATGAAGGCGACGTTCTGGAAGGGCGACGTCATCTCGTACCGCCCCGACTCGAACTACCAGGAGCACGTCGCCAGGCAGCTCACGTCGATCCCGGTCATCACCAACGACAAGCTCTACAAGGACTCGGTCTACGCCGCGTTCAACAAGGGCACGGCGATCGGCACGCTGCGGGTCGTCCCGGTCGGGGCCAAGGAAGAAGACCTGAGCTTCAACCCGACCGACATCGTGATCCTGCCCGAGGCGCTGCCCGACATCACGCCGGTCGCCGGCATCATCTCCGAGACGTTCTCGACGCCGCTCTCGCACGTGAGCCTGCGCGCGCGCGCGTGGGGCATCCCCAACGTCGGCCTGAAGGGCGCGAGCACGACCTACGCAGCGCTCGTCGGCAAGACGGTCTACTTCGAGGCGAAGGACGCGAGTCACGCGCTCCGCGAGGCGACCGCCGACGAGATCGCGGCGTGGCAGGCGAAGACGCGCGAGGCGCGGGAGGTCGTCATCCCGGCCGCCGACCTCGACCCCGTCGAGCTCTTGACGCTGGACCGGCTCCGCGCCGCCGACGTCACCGCGTACGGCGCGAAGTCGGCGAACCTCGGCGAGATCGTGCACGCGAAGCCCGAGGGCTTCGCCGTGCCGTCCGGCTTCGGCGTGCCCATCCACTGGTACGACGCGCACATGAAGGCGGCGGGGCTCGACGCGCGCGTCGCCGAGCTGCTCGCCGACGCGAAGTTCCGGTCGGACGCCGCGTACCGCAAGCGGACGCTCGATCAGCTGCGCAAGGACATCGCGGCGGCGCCGCTCGACCCGGCGTTCGAGGCGACGCTCGGCGAGGCGGTCGACGCGCTCACCGGCGGCGACGAGACCAAGGGCCTCTTCGTGCGCAGCTCGACGAACGCCGAGGACCTGCCCGGCTTCTCGGGCGCGGGCCTCTACGACACGGTGCCGAACGCCAAGGGCAAGGCGGCCGTCGCCAGGGCGATCCGCGAGGTCTGGGCGAGCGTCTGGAACCTGCGCGCATACGAGGAGCGCGAGCACTACCGGATCGATCACGCGCGCGTGTACGGCGCCGTGCTCGTGCAGGTCGGCGTCGACGCGACGGCGGCGGGCGTGCTCGTGACCGTGCACCCGACCGATCCGGCGGAGACGGTCTACACGATCAACGCGAAGAGCGGGCTCGGGCTACGGGTCGTCGCCGGCAAGAAGGTGCCGGAGACGATCCTCTACGACTACAAGAACCACGGCATGCGCGTGCTCTCGCGCAGCGACGAGGAGACGATGCTCGTGTTCGACGGCAAGGGCGGCGTGCGCGAGGTGCCCAACCCGCACAAGGGCAAGCCGGTCCTGACCAACCAGCGCATCCTCACGCTCGGCAAGGCGGCGCGGCGGTTGACCAGGGTGTTCCCGCCCGACCGGCCGCTCGACATCGAGTGGCTGTTCGTGAACGACGAGCTCTACGTCGTGCAGTCGCGGCCGTACGTCGTGCGCTGAGGGCGTCGCCGCGCAGCGGCTGGTCCACGCGTTGCAGAACCACCGGGCATGCTGCTCCGTGCGCTGGCGCTCACCCTCCTGATCACGGCGGCGTGTCGCGACCGCGAGGAGCGTCCGCCGCCGCCGCCGGAGCCGCCGCCGGAGCCGATCCGCGTGGCGGCCGGTGACCGCGACCTGCGCGTCTTGCTCGCCGAGGTGGCCGAGGGACGCGGCTGCGAGCTGCTGAAAGGGAAGTTCCGCCCGCTCCGTGACAGATCGCGCTCCGATGTCGTCACCGGCGTCCTGTGGATCCGCGACTGCCGGATGGACCGGCGCGGCCTCGACCTGACGCTCGCGCTCGACGCGGGCGGCTGGCAGCACATCGAGCGCGCGACCGACACCGCCGGCGCGACGTTCGAGCTGGCGCAGAGCGTGCGGTTCGCCGCCGACATGACGATGACGGGCGTCCTCGACGTGGCGTACGAGCCCGCGACCCATGTCGCCTCCGTGTGGTTCTCGCCGGCGGAGACGCCCGACGTCCGCTTCGAGCCGATCGGCGAGATCGAGGTCGACGAGCGCGGCGCGTGGGCCGCGACCGTGGGCGCGCTCGGCTCGCTCGTCGGGCAGAGCCCGGAGGCGAAATCCGAGGATCGCGTCGAGGAGGAGGGCGAGCACGCGATGACGAAGCAGCTCGCCGGCGGCCTCGGGGCGACGATCGACCTGTGCAGCGGCCTCGTGCGCGACGACCTCGGCCGACCGCCGAACGGCGTGATGTACGAGCCGGGCGTCGGCGCGACGCTCCACGTGCTCCACGAGCTCCACCCGGGCGGCCTCTTCGTGCTCGGGCCCTACCGCGCGCCGAAGGGCATGACCGTGAACCTCGAGGTCGAGCACGGCACCGTGCGCGCCGCGCTCATGTGCCGCGGCGAGGCGGAGAAGCTCGGCGAGGCCTTCCTCGAGCGCCGCGAGCTGCCGGAGGTGACCTCGCTCGCCGTGAAGGACACGGACGGTGAGGCGACGCTGCGCGTCGGCCGGAGCCGCTGCCCGGTGGCGCTCGTCGTGCGCGCGGTGCCCGACGCGCGCACGACG
>JAIOII010001405.1 GCA_019912685.1 Kofleriaceae bacterium | reverse complement strand
GCCGCTCACCGCCGAGGGCATCCTGCCGGCGACGCTGTCGGGCCGGCTGTGCGCCGAGGCGATCCTCGGCGGCGATCCCGCGAGCTATCCGGCGCGCCTGCGCGCGCGGAAGACGCGGCGGTAGTCGTCGAGGATCGGGTGCGCGCGCAGGCGCGCCGGATAGCTCGCGGGATCGCCGCCGAGGATCGCCTCGGCGCACAGCCGGCCCGACAGCGTCGCCGGCAGGATGCCCTCGGCGGTGAGCGGCTGCGCCAGGCCGAGCGAGTCACCGGCGAGGTACACGCCGCCCTTGCCGTCGGCGTCGACGCGCGCGGCGCTGTCGAGGTGATCGGGGTGGAACAGGTAGTACGAGTGCCCCTTCACGTGATCGAGCGGCGCCGACGCCTCCGCCGGCAGGTGGCCGAGGCGCTCGAAGTGCGCGCGCGCCTCCGCCCACGCCGTCCGCACCTCGCCCGGATCGAGCGTGCCGCATCCGACGTTGAGCCAGTCGGACTTGGGCACGTTCCACGCGTAGCCGCGCAGGTCGTCGTGCAGGAGCAGCTCGGGCTCGCCGTTGTCGCCGATGCGCGTGCGCGCGATCGCGTCGGGCGGCAGCGGCAGCTCGAGCTCCTGCACGCCGACCGGGCCCATCGGCCGCGCCGGCGCGAACAGGCGCGCCACCGGACAGTGCGTGCCCGCCGCGCCGACGAGGTGTCGCGCGCGCAGCGGCCCGATCGTCCAGAACCCGTCCTCGTCGCGCTCGACCTGCTTCACGGCGATGCCGCTGTGCACCGACGCGCCGCTCGTGCGCAGGAGGAAGTCGTCGAGCTCGTAGCGCCGGATGAACCAGCCCTTCACGTCGATCGCGTGCGCGCGGCCGCGGTAGTGCACGTGACACGTGCGCCACGGCCACAACCCGGCCGGGTAGTCGGACGGGGCGAGCTCGAGCACGTCCCAGATCGGCGCCGAGATCCAGCCGGCGCAGAGCTTCACGCGGGGGAAGGCGGCGCGATCGACGACGGCGACGCGTGCACCACCTCGCACCAGCGTGCGTGCACACGAGCTACCTGCCGGACCACCACCCACGACGATGACGTCGAAGGCTTCCATCTCGGGATGAACCCTACGGTGCGCACCGAGCCGCCGGCAAGCCGATCGACGGCAACGTGCACGTGAGAATTCGGGCTCAGCCGCGCGTCCGCGCTCACCGCGCCGGCGACGCGTGCGCGCGATTACGACTTCTTGATGCTGTACACGAACGACGCCTTGGGCGCGCGCAGCCAGCGCTCGGTGATCACGTCGCGCAGCTTGGCCCACTGATCCCTGGCGTCGACGAAGTCCCGGATCATCGCCTGCGCGTCGGCCTTGTCGCCCTTGCCCTTCGCGCGCACGACGCGCGTCATCAGCTTGTCGGCGGCGGGGCCCCACTTCGCGAGGTCGACGTCGAAGCAGCCCTGGTCGGTGCCGTTCGCCGCCATCGCATCGGGACGCCAGACGAGCACCTTGTCCCTGAGGAACGTGCCCATCTGGATCGACGCGAGCTGGGAGTAGTTCTTCGGCACGCCGCCGGCCGTGTACATGCCGCGCGAGATGTGACCGAACGCCCACGCGACGTCGCGGATGCGGGCGTCGTCCCGCTCGTCGGCGGTGATGACGCCGCGATCGGCGAGCCAGCCCTCGAAGTAGAGGGCCGCGGACTGCGCCTTCAGCTCCTCCATCGTCGACGCGAGCGGGCCGCCGAAGATCTCGTCGTCGGTCTTGCCCTTCACCTTGTAGTCGTGAGCCGGGCCGAGGTTGTGCGCGGCCTCGTGCAGGACGATGCTCATGAGCGCCGCCTCGGGGGCGGCCGACACCCGCGCCTGGGTCGCCGGACAGAAGAGCGCGGCGGTCTGCGCGAGCAACGCCTCGGCGCTGTCGGCGTCGGTGTAGAGGTTGGTCATCGCGACCGTGCGGCCGCCGGCGGCCGCGACCTTGCCCCAGTTGGGCAAGGACTGGCCGATCGTCGCGCCGTGCGCGCTGCGCGAGTTGCCGGCGTTGATCACCATGTCGATGAAGTCGGGCAGCTTGAAGTTGACCGCGCGCGCCTTGTAGGGCCGGCCGGCGAGCTTCGCGAGCGCCGCTTCCATGTCGGCCTTCACCGGCTCGAGCTTGGCGCGCCACGCCATCGAGCCCGGGTTGATGCGCGCGAAGCTGACGTGGAAGCCGGCCTTGAGCGCGCAGGGGTCGTGATAGACCTCGTCGGGGCCGATGCGCAGGTACCACTTCGAGCCCTTGTTGCCCATGTCGAGCCACGCCTGATCGGCGGCCTCCCAGTCGTTGTCGCGGAACGCCCTGGCCGCGGCGCGGAGGTAGGCGGCGAACGGCTGCTCCTCGGCGCTCTTGATCGCGGCGGCGGCGGCCTCGAGCTCGACGGCGACGGCCTCCATGTCCTCCTTGTAGGCGAGGTGGTACGGCTTCGCGGCCCACGTGCCCGGCGTGGCGCCGGGGACGACGATCGAGAAGTGGCCCATCAGCTCCGCGGCGTTGGGGGCCCTGGCGATCGCCTCGCAGAACTTCGGGTCCTTCTGCAGCGCCTCGGGGTAGAGCCCCGAGATGTTCGGCGGCCGCAACGGCAGCGCGGTGCACGCGACCTCGCCCTCGGTCCGCGGGGCCTCGCAGAACGGCCCCTGGTTGCGGAAGAACATCATGCGGCTCGCCGGCTCCTGCTTCGCGACCGCCGCGGCGTGGGCGAGGCTGCCGGTCTGCCGCGCGTAGATGCGCTCGACGATCACCGCGGCGCGCGCGACGCGATCGACGATCGCGCGATCCTCGGCGCTCGCGCCGGTCAGGTCGGTCTCGACGAGCGTCGGCCGGCCCTGCGCGAGCTCGTCGAGCACCAGCGTGCGGCGGCGCGTCTCGACGTCGTCGGCGCCGGCCGGCGAGGCCGGCTCCAGCATCGACGCGTAGAGCGTGGCGAAGGCGGGCGTGAACGCGCCGCCGGCGACGAGCGAGTCGAGCGATGGACCGTCCCAGCCCCACAGCCGGACGAGCTCGTCGGGATCGAGGGCGCCGTCCTGGTCGGCGTCGGTGCGCCAGAAGAGCGGCAGCGCCAGCTCGGCGGCGCGGCGGTTGAAGTCGAGGCGCGCGATCCGATCGTACGAAGACATCGGAGGCGCCTCGACCGGCTCGACCAGATCCCCTCCCCCCGTGGCCTCCCCGCTGCCATCGTCCTGCTCCGACGAGATCGGCGAGGTGGCGCGCTGCGGCGGACAGCACGCCGCGACCAGGGTGAAGAGAGTCGTGAATCGATATCGCATCCGCATGCTCCTCGGTGCAAGAGTCGGTGCAATGCGATACCACGTCGTACGGTCGCTTGCTGTCGTTCTCTGCGCGCTGATCGTGCTCGCGTGCGGCGACAACCTGGATCCGCCGCCCGTCGATGCCGACCTCACCGACGGAGGCATGGAGGACGCGAGCGAGGACTGCGACGCCGGCACCTGCGGCGAGCCGACGTGTACCGACGGGGAGGAGAACGGTGACGAGACCGACGTCGACTGCGGCGGATCGTGCGCGCCCGGTCGCCGGTGCGGCGACGGCCTCGGCTGCAGCGTCGCCGGCGATTGCCAGAGCGGCGTGTGCACGGGCGACGTGTGCCAGGCGCCGAGCTGCGGCGACGGCGTGCGCCAGGGCGACGAGGCGTGTGACGACGGCAACCAGACCAACGGCGACGGCTGCGACGACGGCGCCGGCGGCGCCTGCCGGCCCACCGGCTGCGGCAACGGCGTGCGCTCGGGCAGCGAGGAGTGCGACGACGGCAACAGCACGCAAGGCGACGGTTGCGACAACAACTGCACGACGACGGGCTGCGGCAACGGCGTGATCACGAGCGGCGAGGTGTGCGACGACGACGACACCGACGCGGGCGACGGCTGCTCGGGGACGTGCCAGCTCGAGCCCGGGTTCACGTGCTCGATGACGCCGAGCGTGTGCGTGGCGATGTGTGGCGACGGCGTCGTGGTCGGCGCCGAGATGTGCGACGACGCGCCGCCGGCCGAGAACGGCGACGGCTGCTCGATCATGTGCACGCAGGAGCCCGGCTACGCCTGCACCGGGTCGCCGTCGGTGTGCACCACCTCGTGCGGCGACGGCGTGCGCGCCGGCGCCGAGGGCTGCGACGACCCGGCGCCGGCCGAGAACGGCGACGGCTGCTCGGCGATGTGCACCGTCGAGAGCGGCTACACGTGCGGCGGCGAGCCGTCGACGTGCACGCCGGTGTGCGGCGACGGCGTGGTGAAGCCGGGCGAGCTGTGCGACGACGCGGCGCCGGCCGAGGACGGCGACGGCTGCTCGGCGAGCTGCATCGTCGAGGCGGGATGGACCTGCATGGGCACGATGCCGTCGATCTGCGCCACGACGTGCGGCGACGGCATCCAGGCCGGCGCGGAGGAGTGCGACGACGCGGCGCCGGCCGAGGACGGCGACGGCTGCTCCGCGACCTGTACGGTGGAGAGCGGCTACGCGTGCACGGGCTCCGTGCCGTCGACGTGCGCGACCGTCTGCGGCGACGGCCTCGTCCGGCCGGGCGAGGGCTGCGACGACGCGCCGCCCGCCGAGGACGGCGACGGCTGCTCCGCCGCGTGCACCGTCGAGCTCGGCTACGT
>JAIOII010001404.1 GCA_019912685.1 Kofleriaceae bacterium | reverse complement strand
CACCGGTCGAGGCACGCCTCGGCGAGCCGCCGCACCCGCTCGCCGAGCGGCGCGCGCGCGGTGCGCGTCCACACGTCCTCCATGCGGGCGAGGAGCGCCTGGTTGAGCTCGCCGAGGAGCTCGTCGGTCAGCTCCTCCTTGCCCGGGAAGTGCACGTAGAAGGTGCCGTGGGCCACCTTCGCCCGGCGCGCGATGTCGCCGACCTGCGTGGCCGCGTAGCCGCGCTCGGCGAAGCACGCCCGCGCCGCCTCCTTGAGCCGCTCTCGCGTCTCCGCCTTCTGCCGGGCGCGCGCGCCGGTCGATTTCGCTGACATCGAGTCAGTGATACGACGTCATCGACTTTTCGGCAACGGCACAGATCGTCGCAGGCGGCGGAGCCTGGTTGCCTCGGCCGCGCGATCGGTCCACGCTCGCCGCGCATGGAGCCACGCCACATGACCTCGCGCCCCTTCCTCGTCGCCGCCGCGCTCCTCGCGCTCGCACCGACCGCATGCGGTCGCAGCGACTGCCCGCCGGTATCGACGTCGACGCCGTCACCGACCCCGTCGCAGCCACCGGCGCCGACGGCGCCGCCCGCCGCCGCCGTGAAACCCGACTGCGGCGCGCTGACCGGCGCCAACGCGGTGCAGACCGAGATGCGCATGCTCGAGTGCACGCTGCAGCTCGTCGTCACCGCGATCGGCCGGAACGACCTCGCGTCGGTGCCCCCCGCCATCTCGACCCTCCACGCGGCGAAGGAGGCCACGGAGCAGGCGCTGCACGCGGGCACCTACAAGCCCATGAACGGCGACGTCGCCGCGTTCGCCGCGCTCGACGAGGCGTTCCACGCCTCCCTGGTCACGCTGGTCCAGGCCGCCGGCGCCAACGATCACGCCGCCACCGCGGCCGCGATGGGCACCGTCCTCGGCGGCTGCCAGGGCTGTCACGCGACGTTCCGGCCGACGATGCCGCCCGCCCCCTCGACGCCGCCCGCCGCGCCCGCGGGCCACGCGCACTGATCCGATCGCGCGCGGTCAGCGAACGCCTGCGTCGCCGAAGCACCACTGCGTCGGCTCGCACTGCTGCGCCAGACATTCGGCAGCCCGCGGCGCGCAGTCGTAGGCACCGTCGGGCGCGCCCGACGACGTGCCCTCCGGAACGCAGCGCGTCTCCCACTGCTCGTACAGCGGCGCGATGGCCTCGTCGGACATCCATGCCACGCGGTTGACGGAGATCCCTGGGCACAGCATGAACGCGACACCGGAGCCGCAGGTCGGCTCGCCGTTCCACGCCTGGGGGTGGCCGACGTTCAGGCAGTCGCTCGCCGCCTCGCACGCGCGCGACACCGTCGGCGCGCGCTCTCTCAGCGCGGCGGCGATCTCGGCACAGCTCATGTCGGCCGCGTCCTTGCCGCAGCCCACGAGTACGCACGCAACGAGGAACCCGGCCGCGACCTTCATGCCTTCCAGCGTACTCCCTCCTGGCGACCTTGGTGCCCGTTCGAGAGTTGCCGCCGGCCCGGCCGGCGGGATAGCGTGCGGCCGTGTCGGTCGACAGCGCCTCCGGAACGCTCGACCTCTCGCCCGCACAGGCGCGGCCCGTGCTCGACGCGATCCGCGCCGACGACCTCGCGCACGCCGTCGCGGCGCGCTCCCGCCGCGCCGCCCCCGACGTGCAGCGCGCGGTCGCCG
>JAIOII010001403.1 GCA_019912685.1 Kofleriaceae bacterium | reverse complement strand
GACCTGGATCGCGCTCATCGCCTCGGAGATGTCGGTGCGGCCGAGCGCCGTCGCCACCGGCGGATGCTTGCCCGACGGCTGGACGCCGAGCGCCGCCATGGTCGCCGGGTTCACCGGCTGCGTCGCCGCGCGCGCGAGGGGCCCGTCGACGGCGCCGGGCATCCCCGACGGCATCACGTCGTGGACGACCGGCACCGGGATCGTCGGTGTCCCGTCGACGACCTCGATCACCGGCTCCGACGGCTCGTTCGCGACCGGCTGCGGCACGGCCGGCAGAGGTCCGGCGGGTGGCGTCGGATCGTCGATCCTCGGCGAGGGCGCGGTCCCGTCGGACGCGGTCGCGGCGCGCCCGGCCCCGCTATCGCGCGGCAGGAGCCCCTCGGTGCCGCCGAGGTACTGATCGATCTTCTCGTCGAAGAACCGGTTCTTGAGGTCCTTCATCATGGCCTTGTGCTGGGCCTGCATGAGGGACTTGACCACGTCCTCCGTCGCGTCCGGGTCGTAGACCAGCTTGCGCGTCGAGATGATCACGCCGCCGTGGAACAGGTGCGAGAAGACGTGCGGGTTGACGATGCCCGAGTCCTCCGTCTGCACGTGGAACACGATGCCCCGGTAGCGGACATTGTGGTTGTAGCCAAGGATTGGCGAACGCTTGGCGGCCACGGCCTCACCCACGACGGTACCACGACACGGTTGTAATTCGGCGATAGGGTTGGTACTCCAACGGGCGAGGCCATTCGGGCCTCATCACCCCCCTCACCGTCCTCCACGGAGGACATAGCCAAAGAGTTTTTCGTGTCGACCCCGGAAGTGCGGTTCGTGGAGCTGTTCAAGAGCTGGCTGGTCTCGCTCCCTCACGATCTGAAGATCGCGTTCGAAGCGATGGATGACGAGAACCTGCCGCGCAGCTCCCGCGAGATCGCGGTGGGCGCCATCATGTACGTCGTCTCGCCAAACGACTTCGTCTCCGATCGGAACGAGGCGGTTGCGAGCTTTGCCGACGACGCGCTGCTGCTGCGCCTGGCGCTGCGGAAGGTCGTGGCGGGGAGCGGAGAGGACGGTGACGCGTTCGCGGGGCGGTTCCCCGAGCTCTTCGAGGGGCTGGAGGCCGATCTCGAGACCTGCCGCGCCGTCATGGGCGAGCTCATGGGCTGGCTCGAGAGCAAGGTCGACGGGTTGGGCAACCAGACGTACAAGGGCAAGAAGATCAAGACGTGCCTCGAGGACGACGAGGCGCGCGAGGAGCTCTACGAGGACGGCCTCGGGTTCCGCACCGATTATCCTGTCGACGACAAGATCATCGACGACAAGCTGAAGAAGGCGACGACGGTCACCGACGTCATGCGCCGCCGCCGGGCCGAAGAGACCCGCGCGGCCGTCTGATCGCGCGCCGCTAGAGATCCACGAGCTCGAAGCTCGTGACCGGCTCGCCGAGGAAGCACGGCGCGATCTCGTCGAGCCGCGAGGTGTCCGTCGCGAAGCAGGCGAGCGCTCCCCGTTCACCCTGAGCGAGGGCCGGAGGCCCGCGTCGAAGGGCGACGGCCGCCGCCTCCGCCATCGCGGTCGCCGAGTCGACGATCGCGACGTCGCGTCCGGCGAGCTCGCGCGCGGTCGCGGTGATCACGCCGCGCAGGAGCGGATAGTGCGTGCAGCCGAGGACGATCGTGTCGATCGCCGCGTCGCGCGCGAACAGCTCGCCGAGATAGCGGCGCGCGACGGCGCGGGCCACGGCGTCGCCGGCGTCGGTCCAGCCCTCCTCGGCGAGCGGCACGAACAGCGGACAGGCGAGCGACGCGACGCGGACCCCGGGCCGCGCGGCCAGGGCGCGCTCGTACGCGCCCGACCGCACCGTCCCGAGCGTCCCGATGACGCCGATGTGCCCGCTGCGCGTCGCCGCCAGCGCGCTCTCGGCGCCCGGATCGACGGCGCCGATGACCGGCACCGGGCTCGCCGCCCGCAGGGCCGGCAGCGCGTTCGCCGACGCCGTGTTGCACGCGACGAGAACGAGCTTCACGTCGCGCGCGAGCAGGAAGGCCTGACAGGCGAGCGAGTAGCGCTCGACGGTGCGCGGGCTCTTGGACCCGTACGGCACGCGGGCGGTGTCCCCGAGGTAGACGACGTCCTCGCCGGGGAGGCGCGCGCGCAAGGCCCGGACGACGGTGAGGCCGCCGACGCCGGAGTCGAAGACGCCGATCGGGCGGCGCGCCTCAGAAACGTCGGTAGACGTCATGTGATCTCAACGCGCACGGTACCTTGCACCATCCCGGTGCAGAACGGGCAGAGGTGAGACCACGTGGCGCAGCTGGCTGATCCATTTGCCATGCCGGCGGCCACAGGAGCCAGGGCTCGCTAGCGGCGGCGGCGGGGCTGCGACCGCTTGGGGTTCTGGATCATGCCGGCGCGGCGCGCCTCGTAGATCCAGAGAAGCTGCAGGAACGTCGCGGGCTTGTCTTCGAGCTCGCGGTAGAGTGCACCGATCCCCGGACAGGACTTCTCCGCGAGGGGAAGGTGTCGGGTGGTGATGCGTCCGGTCACGGGGCGTGCACCTGAGCACGGCCCGTACCAGTTGTCCACAGGTGTTGACGGAGCGGTCGCCGGCCGGTAGGAACCGTCGGCCGCATGCCGCCGACGGCCGACGACGCGACCCAGATCCTCCGGATGTCCGACACTCCGGACACGACCGCGCGCGTCCAGGCCTGGTCGGCGGCGAATCCGGTCGTCCTGTTCGACATCGCCACCGCGATCGCCTGCGGCGACGGGGGCTGGCCGGCGGAGGCGGTGACCCGCGCGGCGCAGGAGATGGCCGAGAGCGTCCGCGAGGCGTCGCCGGCCGACGTGCGCGCGGCGATCGGCGAGATGCTGATGGGGCGCGAGGTCGACCACGCGCTCGAGTGGCTGCGCCAGACCGGCCTGCTCGCGATCGTGTTCCCCGAGCTCGAGGCGACCGTGCACCTCGTGCAGGAGGGCGGACGCCAGCACAAGGACGTCTGGGGCCACACCAAGCAGGTCGTGAAGCAGGCGGTGCGGCGGCCCCTCGTGCGCTGGTCCGCGTTGCTCCACGACATCGGCAAGGTGCCGACGCGGACGTTCACCGCCGACGGCGTCCACTTCCACGGCCACGCCGAGGTCGGCGCGCGCATGTTCGACAAGGTGAGCCAGCGGCTCCCGTTCGACCGCGACACGCGGCGCGCGATCCGCTTCCTCATCCGCCATCACCTGCGCTCGAACCAGTACAGCGATCAGTGGACCGACAGCGCCGTGCGCCGCTTCCATCGCGAGATGGCGCCGCACCTCGTCGACCTGCTCGACCTGTCGCGCGCCGACATCACGTCGAAGCGCCCGGGGCGGCGCAAGCAGATCCTCGAGCAGATCCACGCGCTGTCGGAGCGCATGGAGCGGCTCGCCGAGGAGGACGCGAAGCTGCCGCCGCTGCCCGGCGGCGTCGGCAACGCGATCATGGACGTGTTCAGGCTGCCGCCGTCGAAGCTGATCGGCGACCTCAAGCGCTACCTCGAGGAGCAGGTGAACACCGGCGCGCTCGAGGCGCGGCGCGAGGACGCGTACTACGTCGCGCACCTGGCGCGGTCGGGGCGCGTGCCGGGGCTCGACCCGGAGG
>JAIOII010001402.1 GCA_019912685.1 Kofleriaceae bacterium | reverse complement strand
ACGCCGGCGTGGCTCGGCGCGCGCGTGCGCACCGGCGCCGGCGCCGGCGTCGATTCCGTCGGCGGGCGCAGCGGCAAGGGCGTCTTGAGCGGCGAGCGCGAGACGCCGGCGAGCGAATCGGTCACCGCGGGTCCGCTGAAGTTGCCGCCGGGCGCCTCGAGCGCGAACGCCCATTCCGACCAGGTCTGCACCTCGCGGTTGGTCGCCGACAGGTTGTAGCGGATGCGGACGCCGTGCAGGTCGTCGCGCATCTCCGCGGCGTGGTGGTATCGGTCGTCGGGATCGCGGGCGAGCGCCTTGAGCACGATCGCGTCGAGCTCGGGCGGCACGGCCTGGTTGAACGCCGACGGCGGCAGGATGTCCGAGCGCTGGACGTTGATGAGCGTCTGGTACTCGTTCTTCGACGCGAACAGCGGGCGCGCGGTGAGGAGCTCGTGCGCGATCACGCCGGCGGAGAAGATGTCGGAGCGCGAGTCGAGATCCTTGCCGGAGATCGCCTCGGGCGCCATGTACGCGAGCTTGCCCTTCACGCGTCCGGTCTGCGTGCGCAGCTGCTGCGACTGCGCCTTGGCGATGCCGAAGTCGATCACCTTGAGGTGACCGCTCTTGGTCACGAGCAGGTTCGACGGCGACACGTCGCGGTGGACGAGGCCGAGCGGCTCGCCGTGCTCGTCGACGCGGCTGTGCGCGTACTCGAGCGCGTCGCACAGCTGGATGAGCAGCGCGAGCGTGACGTTGATGTTCGGCGGCCCCGAGACCTTGCGCGCCTGGCGCAGGATGCGACGGACGTCGCGTCCGTCGATGTACTCCATCGAGATGAAGTAGACGGTGCCGACGCGCCCGAGCTCGTAGAGCTGGACGATGTTGGCGTGCTGGAGCATCGAGGCGAGCTTGGCCTCGCGCACGAACGACTTGACGAAGCTCGCGTCCTCCGCGAGGTGCGGGAGCAGGCGCTTGAGCGCGACGATGCGCTCGAAGCCCTCGATGCCGCGCTCCTTGGCGCGATGTACGGTCGCCATCCCACCGACCCCGAGGCGCTCGTACACGAGGTACGGACCGAAGACTTCCTGGTTGAGGGGAGGATCGCTGGTGGGAGATGTCATCTCGAGCCGCCGCCGGGCAAGGATGTTGCCACGGACGGCGCTGGCACCCGCCGGAAAACGTCCGCAAAACGTAACGCGGCGCTCGGAGAATTGACGCAGCGTGCCCTCGGACCTACACGTGCGCACACAGCAGATCTTTCAGCCGCCGGCTTCCTCCGGCGTGAGCGTGTCCATCGTGAGCGCGTGGATCGGCCCCTTCAGCTCGTCCGCGAGCGCGGCGTTGATCAGGCGATGCCGCTGCACGAGCGACTTCCCGGCGAACGCGGACGAGACGATCCGCGCGCGCCAGTGATCCTTCGTGCCGGTCATGTCCTCGAGGGTGACCTGCGCGTCGGGGAGCGCGGCCTTGATGCGGGCTTCGATGTCGGCTGGATTCATGGTTGTTCCTGCGGCGCGATCCCCAGAGCCTTACCGACCTTCGCGAAGGCGGCAACGGCGCGATCGATGTCCTCGTCGGAGTGTGCGGCGGAGAGCTGGACGCGGATGCGCGCCTGGCCGCGCGGCACCACGGGGAACGAGAAGCCGATGACGTAGATGCCCTCGTCGAGCAGCTTCGCCGCCATCTCGGCGGCGAGGCGCGCGTCGCCGAGCATGACCGGGACGATCGGGTGCTCGCCGGGACGGACGGTCAGGCCCGACGCGGTGATGCCGGCGCGGAAGCGGCGCGTGTTCGCCTCGAGGCGATCGCGGAGCGCGGTCGACGCCGAGATGAGGCCGAGCGCGGCGATCGAGCCGGCGACGATCGGCGGCGCCAGCGTGTTGGAGAAGAGGTACGGGCGCGAGCGGTTGCGCAGGAGATCGATCATCTCCTGCTTGCCGCTGGTGAAGCCTCCCGACGCGCCGCCGAGCGCCTTGCCGAGCGTCGACGTGTAGACGTCGACGCGGTCCATGCAGCCGCGGTGCTCGGCGGTGCCGCGGCCGGTCCTGCCGACGAAGCCGGTGGCGTGGCTGTCGTCGACCATGACCAGCGCGTCGTGGCGCTCGGCGAGATCGCAGATCGCGTCGAGGCGCGCGATGTCGCCGTCCATCGAGAACACGCCGTCGGTCGCGATCATGCGCATGCGCTTGTTCGCGGTCGCGGCGAGCTTGGCCTCGAGATCGCCGAGGTCGTCGTGCTCGAAGCGGTGGCGCTCGGCCTTGCACAGGCGGACGCCGTCGATGATCGAGGCGTGGTTGAGCGCGTCGGAGATGATCGCGTCGTCCTCGCCGAGCAGCGTCTCGAACAGGCCGCCGTTGGCGTCGAAGCACGAGCCGTAGAGGATCGTGTCCTCGGTGCCGAGGAACGACGAGATCGCGGCCTCGAGCTCCTTGTGGCGGTCCTGCGTGCCGCAGATGAAGCGCACGCTCGAGAGGCCGTAGCCGCGCTCGTCGAGCGCGGCGCGCGCGGCGGCGATCACGTGCGGGTGCGACGACAGGCCGAGGTAGTTGTTGGCGCAGAAGTTGACGACTTCCTTGCCGCCGACCTGGATGTGCGACGACTGCGGCGACGCGATGATGCGCTCGTGCTTCCAGAGCCCGGCGTCGCGGATCTCGCCGAGCGAGCGCGAGAAGTGGGCGCGTGCGTTCTCGTACATGGTGGCTGCTCCGTCAGTGCGCGAGGTTCGCGCCCCCGGCGAGGAGCGCGCGGATTTTCGGGACGAGGTCGTCGGTCATGGCGTCGAGCGTGTAGCGCGGGCGCCAGCCCCAGTCGGCGCGGGCGTTGCGATCGTCGAGCGCGCGCGGCCACGAGTCGAGGATGCTCTGGCGCAGCGGATCGGGCGCGTACGTGATCGTCACGCCGGGGACCGCGCGCGCGACCGACGCGGCGATCTCGTCGGCGCGCGGCGAGAACGCGGCGATGTTGTAGATCGTGCGCGCGAGCCGCTCGCGCGGCGCGGCGGCGAGCTCGAGCAGCGCGCGCACGCCGTCGGGCATGTACATGAGCGGGACGCGCGTGTCGGCGCGCGCGAACGACTCGTACCCGCCGCGGCGGATCCCGTCGACGTACATGAAGAGCGCGTAGTCGGTCGAGCCGCCGCCGGGCAAGGACGCGCTGATGAGGCCGGGGAAGCGCACGCCGCGGCAGTCGAGGCCGTGCTTCTTCGCGTAGTACTCGCAGAGCATCTCGCCCGACGCCTTGGTGACGCCGTACATCGTCGTCGGGTGGAGCGGCACGTCGTCGGGGCAAGGATCGGGCAGCCCCGGACCGTAGACGGCGATCGAGGACGTGTAGATGAAGCGCGGGACGGCGTGGCGGCGGCAGGCCTCGAGCAGGTGCCACGTGCCGGTCTGGTTGACCTCGTAGGCGAGCGTCGGGTTGCGCTCGCCGGACGCCGAGAGGATCGCGGCGAGGTGATAGACGACGTCGGGACGCACGTCGTGGATGATCGCGTCGACGTCGCCGGCGTGCGTGACGTCGAGCTGCTTCCACGTGGCCCCGGGGCGCTCGGGCTGGGGACGCAGGTCGGTGGCGACGACCCGGTGCCCCTCGGCGACGAGCGCGCTGACCAGATCGGCACCGATCTGTCCGCCCGCGCCGGTGAGAAGGATGTTCATCGAGGCGGGTATATGATGCCGCGCGCGGCGAAGCGAGGCCGGTAATCACGATCGTGCGTCTCGCGCAGGATCTCGGCGTACTCGCTCGGCGGCGCGAGGCCCCACGCGCGATCGTCGTCGGTGATCCCGCCGTCGCCCGCGTCGCCCCGCGCGCCGTAGTTCTCCTCGAGGTAGCCGAAGAGCATCGGCAGGTCGGCGGCGACGAGGGCAGGGACCTCGTCGGCCATCGGCGTCGTGAGGAACCAGTCGAGGCACGCCCAGCCGAAGTCGCGATGACGCACCTCGTCGCGCAGCACGCGATCGAGCGCGCGGCGCGCCGACGGCACCGTGGTGGTCGAGCGCAGGTGACTGAAGAGCGGGACGGCGACCGTCTCGTTGAGGCAGAAGATCTGCACGGCGGCGCGCAGGACGTCGAGCTCGAGCGGGACGTCGGGCCGGCGCGGCAGGCCGAGCCCGGCGCGATCGATCGCGGGCGGCTCGACCCCGCCGGCGTCGGTGTAGACCTCGGCGGAGAGCCCGGAGTGCGCGAGCTCGTCGCGCACGATCGTGAGGCCGTCGTCGATCAGATCGGGGCTCGCGCCGATCTGGATGAGCCACAGGACGAAGTGCTGCGTGATCGCCGCCGAGCCGTACTCCGCGGCGATGCGGTTGCGCCACTCGGCGCGAACGCGGTCCGACGCGGCGACTAGCGAGTCGGACACGTGATCGTCTGCGGGCGCGGCGGATTGCACGCCACGCCCGGCGGGCAGTCCGGCATCGGGTAGTAGACCGCGCAGCTGTTGGCCGCGTCCTCGCGGATCGTCAGGCCCTGCGGCATCTGCAGGCCGCTCGGGCACGAGGCGAGCTTGGTCGGCGGCGGCGGGTTGCACGTCGCCGGCTTGGGCGGGCACTCGACCTTCAGGGTCGCGTAGCAGCTCTTGTCGCTCGTGCTCTGGAAGACGTGCCACGTGCGCAGCGCGGCCTGCTGCGTCGGCTGCGCCGGCTCGGTCTGCTGCACGGTCGACGGCGTCGGGTCGGTGCTGGGCGCGGTCGTCGGTCCGGGGTTCGCGCGCGGCGGGTTGACGTGCGTCGTCGGCGGCGGGGTGCCGTCCTCGCCGGTGCGGTGATCGTTCGTGCGCCCGGTGGTGGAGTCGCCCGGCGGCGGCGCCTTGGACGACGTGACCAGGCACGCGCCCGCGAGGGGCACGGCGAGGGTCACGACGAGCGGAGCGGCGAAGGTTCGCCGTGGGGTCTTGGCCGACATGCGCGGAACGTATGCGAGAGGCGATTGCCGTGCAACGCCGCGGTGGTTGCCACCTCCTACCGAGGTGAGATGTTGTCGTTTCACCCGGCGGCGCGTACCGTGATCGTGGTGACGGCTCGCCGCCGTGCCCTCGCGTGCGCGCTGGTGCTGGTGACGTCGGCCGCGGCGCCCCGCGGCGTTGCACGG
>JAIOII010001401.1 GCA_019912685.1 Kofleriaceae bacterium | reverse complement strand
GCCTCCCAGCCCGCGCCCAGCCACACGCGCGTGCGCGAGATCTCCGTCACCGGCTGCGACGCGCACGGATCGACGTGCATGTCGCGCTGGTCGGTCGCCTGCTCGAGGAACGCCTTGCCGTCGGGCTGCTTCGCCGCCCTGCACACCACCTGCTGCACGATGAGGCCGCGCGACCGGTGCCGCAGCCGCGCCCGGACCTCGAGCGGCAGCGCGACGCCGGCGGGCACGTCCATCGCGTAGCGGATCGTCTGGCTGTCGCGCGCCGCGATCGTGTGGTTGGCGACGACGGCGCGGAACCTCGGCAGCTCGTGCTCCTCCATCACGTTGCCGTGATCGTCGACGGGGTAGCTCCGGAGGACGTGCGCCTCGTGATCGCGCGCGTCCTTCTCGTGCCGGAGCCCCGAGCTGGCGACGAGGCGCCCCCTCGCGTCGCGGGCCTCGACCTCGATCCAGGTGTCCTGCATGTCGTTCACGCCGCCGGGGAAGCGGTGGCCGACGAGCCGGTTGCGCACGACGACGTCGAGCTGCAGCTTCTGTCCGCCCGTCACCGGCGCGCCGTCCGCCGGCAGGTGCCAGCGTCCGCCCAGGGTCGCCGGCCCGTTCGCGTCGCGGTCACGCCCGACGATCGCGCCCGCGATGTCGATGCTCGCGGCGCCGACCAGCATCGCGCGGATCCGCTCGAGCTGCGCCGGATCGTCGCGCATCGCCGCCATCCACGAGTGACCGCCGGCGAAGTAGTGGCCGCGCACCTTCCGGTCGGCGCTGTACTCCTCGCCGGGCGCGTCGACCTCGGGCATGTGGCAGTCGATGCAGCCCTTCTGCTCGACCTTGTCGACGCGACCGGTGCCGTTGCCGGTGTACGCGGAGCTCCGCCAGAACGTCGGCTCGTCGATGCCCGACAGGTGCACCGGCACGTCGACGTCGGGCGACAGGAAGCCGCGGTGGCATGCGACGCACAGCTCGTCGCCGAGCGGCTTCACCGACACCGCCTTGCGATGGGCCTCGACCGAGGCCGGGTCGTCGGTGTTCGGCGTCGGCAGCTCGCCCGCCGCGAGGACGTAGCTGCCGTTCCCGTCGGTCGTCGCCGATCGCACCGCGTGGCACACGCGGCACGAGACGCCGGTGTGCGCGCGCAGGTCGTCGGCCGCGATCGCGGCCTTCATCGCGCCGTCGACCTGGAGCGGGGCGTCGTGGCAGCCGCCGCAGTGCTGGCTGTTCTCGTTGCCGAGCAGCGAGCGCGCGAGCTCGACGTTGGTCCGGTAGATCGGATTGCCGAACGACGCGAACGAGTGGATGCCCGACTGCCACTGCGTGGTCACGTCGGGGTGGCACGTCGCGCACGTGTCGATGTCGGCGAGCATCTCCCCGCCGCCGCCCACGGCGCCGTCACCCTCGATCGCCATGATCGACGGCGCGAACCTCCCCGGCGTGCGCGGCAGCGACGCGACCGGCGGCGGCGTCGGCGCCACCGTCGTGGTGTTGCCGAGCGCGCTGCCGCGCACGCCGGGGA
>JAIOII010001400.1 GCA_019912685.1 Kofleriaceae bacterium | reverse complement strand
GTGTTCACCGCGTCGCGCCGACCGGCGTGGCCGGCGGCGTCGCGGTGAACACGGACCCGGCGCTGGAGGCGGAGGCCGACGCGACCGGCGCGCAGGTGACGCAGGGCTTCGACCTCGGTGGCTTCCTCGACTTCGGCGCGGCGCGCGCGGGGAGCGTCGCCGCTCCCGTCGCGCAGGGCGAGGATCTGCCCGCACCACCGGCGGCGGCAGCGAGCCCCGTCCCCGCACAGGTGATGGAGCGCGTCGGCGCCGAGCTCCATCACGCCGACGACAAGGACGGCGGGCGCCACTATCGCATCACGCCCGCCGGCGGCTTCCTCCTCATCGCGGCGGCCGATGGCCGAGGTGTCGGCACGCTCGAGTTCCGCCACGACAACCAGTTCGAGGATGCGTGGCGGACCCTCGCCGACTACGTCGTCGCGCACGCGGCGTCGATCCCGCCCACCGCGGTGGCGCCGCCCGCCGCGGAGTCGCCCACCGGCGAGGAGGCGCCGACCGAGCCCGGCTTCTTCGACGATCCGCTCGGCGCGATCGGCGACGCGATCTCCGGCGCCGTCACCGGCGCGATCGAGCTCGGCCGCGCTGTGCTCGGCCTGCCGTCGCAGATCATCGAGGCGGCGATCGATCTCGCCTTCGGCGAGACTCCGTCCGACGAGCCCGCCGTCGCGCCCGGTACCGAGCCGGCCGCACCCGGCGAAGAGCCCGCGCCGCCCGACGTGCAGCCCGAGACGCCGCCGGGATCGGACACGCCCGTCTCGTCCGACATGCCGGCCCTGAGCCAGTTCCGCTGGTACGGCAGCGGCGGCGTCGAGCTGAACGTCACCGACGTCTTCGCCGCGGCGCAGCTCATCAACTCCGAGCTCGGGCTCGGCGGCACCGTCGAGCACGCCACCGCGCCGGCGGCGGACAAGAAGGCGAAGAACCCGAACCAGGGCTACTTCTGGTACACGGCGGAGGGGAAGGCGTGCTGGGACGGCAAGAACGGCGGCACGCAGTACGTGACCTTCACGATCGACAGCTACGGCAAGAAGGCGAATCCGCTCTCGGCGTGGCTCGCCGACAACCCGCCGGGCCAGCGGCCGGCGGAGCTCGTCTATGACGGGAAGCCCCACCAGGCCTCGGCCGCGCTGCAGAACCTGGGGTCGCGCAACATCCCCGGCGGCATGGCGTGCTTCGCGACGTCGCAGTCGATGATGGCGCAGGCGGGCGTGCACGCCGTCGGCAACGGCGACGACGCGGAGATCCGTGACATCGTCACGAGCGAGACGTACCGCGAGTACACGCAGGAGGAGCTCGACAAGTACACCTCCAAGGACGGCGTGCTCGACGAGGCCAAGCTGAAGGAGAAGGTGCGTCGCAAGATCACGGCGGTCACGGTCGACGCCACCAAGGCGGAGAAGGCGCGCGCGTACGTCGACTTCGAGACCGAGAACGGCCGCCCGGTGTTCGTCGGCATCACGTACACCGACCGCAACTGCAACAGCGACGGCGACACCGACCACTGGGTCGTGATCAACGCGAAGGCGGGCGCCGGCCAGTACACCTTCTTCGACCCGGGCAGCGGCTCGACGGAAGGCGTCGCGTCCTCCGGCAACCAGTTCGCGTGGGATGGCGAGAAGCTCCACAAGCCGCAGGAGGGCGCGTACGTCTACGTCGTCTCGTGCATCCGGCCCAACCAGGAGTCGCTCGCCGACTGGTCGGCGCACTGGGCGCAGCTCCAGGCGGCGTGACCGTCAGGCCGGCTTGCCGCCGGCCTTCTTGAAGAGCGCGCGGGCGTCGCGGCCGGCGCCCTTGGCGCCGAGGTGCGGGCGCGCGGCGGTGACGTGG